>JANYAN010000497.1 GCA_025361305.1 Burkholderiales bacterium | reverse complement strand
CGAGCCGTCGCCGAACTCGGCGCTTACCTGATGTCCCTCGCTTTCGCAAATGGCGCGCAATACCATGCGCATCGACGTATCGTCATCAACGATTACTATTTTCATTGCAATTCACCCTTGGGTTGGTTTGCCCGAGATGCGCTGATAGCGGAACTTCCTCGGCAGCGGCGAGCAGACCCTTGACCGTCGCCTTGCCTCAGGCGGACATTACCACCGGACCGCCCTTGGCGAGCGCGCGCTGATAGGCGGGCCGGGCTTCGACGCGGGCCAGCCAGGTCGCGATCTTCGGGCACTGCCGCGCGGCATCCGAGCGCGCCAGCAGGGCGGCCACGGCGAAGCTCATCTGGAAGTCGGCGAGGCTGAGTTGCTCGCCGGCAAACCAGGTGTTCTTGCCCAGGTGCGATTCCATGAACTCCATGCTGGCCTTCAGGTTCGGGTCGATCAGTTTGGTCTGGACCTTCTTGCACAGTTGCCGCGCGATCGGCTTGACGAAGAAGGGCATTGGCTGCGTCGGGATGGTCATGAACACCAGCTTCATCACCAGCCAGTTCATCAGCGAGCCTTCGGCGTAATGCATCCAGAAGCGCAGTTGCCGGTGCTCGGCGGTGCCGGGCGTCGCCAGCAGCCCGGCCAGATCGCCCCTGGCCCGGTTGCCATAGGTCTCCGCGAGGTATTCGAGGATGGCGCCGGACTCGGCCACCACCAGATCGCCGTCGGTGATCACCGGCGACTTGCCCAGCGGGTGCACCTGCTTCAGTTCCGGTGGCGCCAGACGCGTGCTCGGATCGCGCTTGTAGATCTTGAGTTCGTAGGGCACGCCGAGTTCTTCGAGCAGCCAAAGCACGCGCTGCGAGCGCGAGGTTTCGAGGTGATGGACGGTAATCATGGTGTCATGCGGCGGCGGCCGCCTCCTTTTCCTGCAGCGCGCGCCACATCACCTTGCCGGTGCCGGACTTGGGTAGCGAATCGACAAACTGCACGATGCGCGGTGACTTGTATGCCGCCATGTTGTCGTGGGCCCAGTCGATGATTTGCTGCTCGGTTACAAGGCCGGCGTGTGAAAGCCGCAGCACGATCACCGCCTTGACGGTTTCGCCGCGGCGCGCGTCCTGGGCGGCGATCACACAGGCCTCCTGGATTGCTGGATGCTGGTACAGCAAAGCCTCAACCTCGGCCGGCCAGACCTTGAAGCCCGCGGCGTTGATCATTCGCTTGAGCCGATCAACGAAGAAGAAGTAGCCCTCCTCGTCCACGTAAGCCAGGTCGCCCGTGCGCAGGAAGCGCTTGCCTTCGATCAGCACGAAGGCTTCGGCCGTGGCCTGGGGCTGGTTCCAGTAGCCCTGCATCACCTGCGGGCCGTGCACCAGGATCTCGCCGGTCTGGCCGCGCGCCACTTCCTGCACGGTGCCAGGCTCGACGACGCGCGCATCCACGTCGTAGATGGGGATGCCCAGACACTGCTCCTTGGGCCGCTCGGGCGGATTGGAATGGGTGGCCGCCATGGTTTCGGACATGCCATAGCCCTCGCCATAATTCAGGCCGAGCTTTTGCTCCATCGCCAGCGCCACCGCGCGGGGCATGGCCGCACCGCCCCCGCCGATGCGGCGCAGGCTGGACAGGTTGTAGTCACCGAGCTTCGGGTTGGCCATGAAGTCGATCACCATGGCCGTGATCAGCGCCAGGCCGGTGACGCGGTAGCGCTGCACGCAAAGCGCCGCCGTATCGCGGTCCCAGCGCGGCAGCACCACCACGGTGGAGCCGCCATGGATGACGCCGTTCATGTTGGCCTGCATGCCCGTCGCATGGAACAGCGGCAGCACGGCCAGGCCCACACTGCCCTGGTTGCCCTGCGCCCAGACACCGCCGCCCACCGTGTTGTACATGACAGTGCGATGACTGTGCATGCAGCCCTTCGGCTGGCCGGTGGTGCCCGAGGTGTAGGGCATCACCGCAAGGTCATCCGGGCCGCCCGTGATCGGGCCGGGGCTCATGCGGGCGGCCAGCATGTCGACCCAGCTGACGGCCCGCGCGTCGCCCGCAGACACACGAGGCGCCGTGACGAAGTCGGGCACTTTCAGGTCGGTGGGCGTTTCCAGGTAGTCGCTGTAGGTGGCCACGATGAGCGTTTCCAGACCTTCGCCAAGCAGCGGCTGGATGCGCGGCAGCAGTTCCTGCGCGGCGAAGGCCACGCGTGCACCGCTGTCCTGCACGTAGTGCCGCAGCTCGTTCGTGAGGTTCATCGGATTGACCGGCACCACCACAGCGTCGGCACGCAGGATGCCGTAGAACGCCACCATGAACTGCGGGCTGTTCTGCATGTACAGCAGCACCCGGTCTCCCTTTTGTACGCCGCAGACCTGCTGCAGATAGCCCGCCACCTTTTCGGTCTCCTGCTGGAACCGCAAGTAGCTGATGGCGGTGTCGTAGAAGATGGCGAACGGCTTGTCGGGGAACCGCATCGCCGAGACCTCGACGTTGCGGTACAGGTGCGTCTGTGGCACCCACAGGTGCTTCGCAGCGTACGACGGCCAGAACGGCAAGTGCAGATCCGATTTCGGCATCGGGCTCAGTCCTTGGGGCTGAGGTATTGCTCGAGTTCCATCTTGCCGATCTGGTTGCGGTGCACCTCGTCCGGCCCGTCGGCGAAGCGAATCGTGCGCGCGCTGGCATACATCGCGGCCAGCGGCGTGTCCTCGCTCACACCGGCGCCGCCATGGATCTGCATCGCCCAGTCGATCACCTGGCAGGCCATGTTGGGTGCCGCCACTTTGATCATGGCGATTTCTTTCTTGGCCGCCTTGTTGCCCGCCTTGTCCATGCGTTCGGCGGCGTTGAGCACCAGGAAACGCGCCTGGTCGATCATGATGCGGGCGTTGGCGATACGCTCACGCGTCACGCCCTGGTCCGAAAGCAGTTTGTGGAAAGGCTTGCGCACCAGCGCTCGGCGGCACATCAATTCGAGCGCGCGCTCGGCCATGCCGACCAGCCGCATGCAATGGTGGATGCGCCCCGGGCCCAGCCGCGCCTGCGCGATCTCGAAGCCCCTGCCCTCGCCCAGCAATACGTTGCTCACCGGTACCCGAACATCCGTGAACGTGACTTCGGCGTGGCCGTGTGGCGCATGGTCATAGCCGAAAACCGACAGCGAACGTTCCAGCTTCACCCCCGGCGTGGCGCGAGGCACCAGCACCATCGATTGCTGGCGGTAGGTTGCCGCATCCGGGTCGGTCTTGCCCATCAGGATAAGAATTTCGCAGCGCGGATCAGGTGCGCCCGATGTCCACCACTTGCGGCCATTGATCACATAGTCAGATCCATCGCGCTCGATGCGGCACTCGATGGCCGTGGCGTCCGACGAGGCAACCGCCGGCTCAGTCATGGCGAAACCCGAGCGGATCTTGCCGTCCAGCAGCGGCTGCAGCCAGCGCTGCTTTTGCTCAGCCGTGCCGAACCGCTCCAGGATTTCCATGTTGCCGGTATCGGGCGCCGAGCAGTTCATCGCCTCGCCCGTCAGCGGGTAGCGGCCCATGATCTCGCACAGCGGTGCGTATTCCAGATTCGACAGGCCGGCACCCAGTTTCGATTCGGGCAGGAACATGTTCCACAGGCCTGCGGCGCGGGCCTGATCCTTCAGCCGCTCCATGACCTGGGTGTATTGCCAGGGATTTCCAGCGGCGCGGAAGGCCTGCATCTCGCGCTTGAACTCGGCCTCGGCCGGCTGCACATGTTCGCGCACGAATGCCAGCACGCGCTGCTGCAGTTCCAGCGTCTTGGGCGAATAGGAAAAATCCATCTCGAACTCCTGGGCTGCGTCGTGCGTTCATCGTACGGCGCAGCCCATGTGACTCTCGATCACGTGGGCGACAAAGGGACGCTACGCGCCACCCCGACACCCAGGCCACCATCGACCAGCAACGCGGTCGCATTGACGTAACTGGCTTCATGCGAGAGCAGGAAGATGCAGGCATAGGCAACCTCCCAGCCCGTGCCCTGGCGGCCGAAAGGCACGGCCGCGGCGCGGTTGGGGCGATGGCGTGTGGCGTCGCGCCCCATGGGTGTGTCGATCAGGCCGGGCAGCAGGGCATTGCAGCGAATTGCTTTGCTCTCGCCTGCCACTGCCACCGACCGTGCCAGCGACACCTGGCCCGCCTTGGACGCCTCGTAGGCCGGGTTGCGTGATTGGTTACGCAACGCCGCCAGCGACGACATCAACACGATGGAGCCGCCAGGCGCCATCAGCGGCAACGCGGCCTGGCACAGCAGCATGTGGCTGCGCAGGTTGACGGCGAACTCGTCGTCCCAGCTCTCGGGGGTCAGCTTGTGCATCGGCAGGCCGTGCGAAATTCCGACGTTGAGCACCAGGCCGTCCAGGCCGCCGAGCCGGTCGGTGCAACTCGCCATCAGGGCGGTGATCTGCTCGGGGCTGTGCACATCAGCCACATCGGCGAAGGCCTGGCCGCTGCCGCTGGCGGCGATCTCGGCAACCGTGGTCTGCACGGATTCGGGAGAGACGTCGACGCAGGCCACGTGCGCACCTTCTCGCGCGGCCAGCATCGCGATCGCGCGGCCGTTGCCCACGGGCACGCCTTCTCCCTCGGGCGTGGGCCTTTGCCCGGCACCAACAACGATTACACGGCGCCCGACCAGACGGCCGCGGCCTGGCGCATGGCCCAGCGATTCGGCAAACATCGATTGATGCGGGTCAATGGTATGGGGCGCGTGGTTCATGTTGCCTCCTCGATATCCACCCCGAAGTTTTCCAGGAATCGGCTGACCATCATGTAGTAGCCAATCGTCAGCACCAGCTCAGAAAGTTCACGCACAGGGAAACGGCGTTGCGCCTCTGCGAACATGTCGTCAGGCGCTTTCACGTGGCGCACCAGTTGGTCGGTGAACGCGATGACGAAGCGCTCTTGTTCGTCGAACACACCGAGATCGCCGCCGGGTTCGGTCAGGGCGGCAATCTTGGCTTCGGCCAGGCCCACCTGACGCGCCACTCGCTTGTGCTGGTAGACCTCGTACCCGGCGTCGCTGAGCATACCTACCCGCAGGATGGCGATCTCGCGCAAGCATGAATCCAGCGCGTTGTGCCGCAGCAGCGCACCGCCCAGCTTCAGAAATCCGACCGCGGCCGGTCCGGCATGCGGCAGCATGCGATAGATGTTGAGCGGCGGGCGCTCGCCCAGCAGCTTGCGGTATTCCTCAGGCGCCTGGTTCAGGTCGAAGTAGGGAATGCGGGCCATGCGTCAGCTCCTTCGCGGTTGAAGGCACGATCTGCCGCTGAGGCAGCGGCCAGACGATGGTAGCGCGGCTGCATAAATTATGTTGCGGTCGCCGCTTCGTAGCGTGTGTGCGGGGCGAATACCAATGACGCTTCTGCAAAGGTGGGGCCGGGCGGGCCACGGCGCATCATTCGCGAGGTGCCTGCGTGGGTTTGATTTCGCGGCCGCGCGCCTCGCCGCGCTTCGTGAACTGACTCGTCGCGGTTGCCCGAGCGCAGGGGCCTCAGGGCCCGCAGCGAGTTCCGCGACGGGCCGCGAAATCAAACTCACGCAGGGGAGTCGGCGCGCAGCGCTGACCGCCTCGTGGATGCGCTGTGGCCTGCCCGGCCCCGCCTTTGCCGCGAGGCTTGTCCCGCACCTACGCAAGCCGCCCCGCCACCAGCCTCAGTTGCCGCCCGCACCGCGCGGCCAGCGTCTCGTCGTGCGTGACGAGAACGAAGGCCGTGCCCTGATCGCGCGCGAGTTTCAGCATGAGCTCGAACACGCTGTCGGCGGTGGTGCGGTCCAGGTTGCCGGTGGGCTCGTCGGCCAGCACGCAGGCCGGGCCGGTGACCAGCGCGCGGGCGATGGCGACACGCTGACGCTCGCCGCCCGAGAGTTCGGCCGGACGATGGCGCACGCGGCCGCCCAGGCCAACGGCCACCAGCGTTCGGGTGGCGGCTTGCGCGCATTGCTCGGGCGTATCGCGCCGGATGCGCATTGGCATGCCCACATTGTCCAGCGCGCTGAACTCGGGCAGCAGGTGGTGAAACTGGTAGACGAAGCCCAGGTGCTGGTTGCGCAACCGCCCTTGTTCCGCCGCGCTCAGGCGCGACATTTCCTGTCCCATCAGCCAGACACTGCCGCTGGTTGGCGTGTCCAGGCCGCCCAGCAGATGCAGCAGCGTGCTCTTGCCCGAACCCGAAGCCCCGACGATGGCCAGCGTTTCACCGGCGTGCACTTCCAGATCCACACCGCGCAGCACTTCGACATCCAGCCCGCCTTCGGTGAAGCGCTTTGTGAGGCCCGTGGCCTTGATCACTGGCTCACTCATAGCGCAGTGCCTCGGCGGGGTTCACGCGGCTGGCGCGCCAGCTTGGGTAGATCGTGGCCACGAACGACAGGGCCAACGAAATCAGCGCGATCGGCATGATGTCGGCGCTTTGCGGATCGCTGGGCATGCGGCTGATCAGGTAGATGTCCCGGGGCAGGAAGCTGGCGCCCAGCGCGTGTTCCAGCGCCGGCACGATCACGTCGATGTTCAGCGCCACGCCCAGGCCGAACAGCAGTCCGGCCAAGGTCCCGATGACGC
>JANYAN010000474.1 GCA_025361305.1 Burkholderiales bacterium | reverse complement strand
GCAAGCTGCAGCCCGATCGCTTCTCTGGTGGACTGCAGCTCAATGTCAACCAGGTTTGGGACCTGGCCACCGCGCGCTGCCGCTTCGGCAAGTTCCTGCGCGTCGCCGTCAATGGCAAGGTGCCTGACATCAGCAGGGTGGTGCGGGAATTTCCACCTCGGCGCGAGCTGTCCGAGCAGGGTGAACTGGTGCGCGGCCTGACCGTGCGCCTGGCCATCCAGCGCGCGCAAGCCAGTGCCGAACTGCAGCTGGGCGACGAGGCCAGGTTCTTCCCGAGCGACGACGCCCTGGCACGCTGGATGGCGCTGGCCGACCAGGGGCTGGCCCTGGTGGTCTACGAGTAATCTGATCAGTTGGGGACAGAGCTGAAGAGCTGTCCCGCAAAGTCTCAGAAGTCCTTCGGCCGGAAGCCCAGGATCACCGGCGAATGCACGCGGCCGTCGATGTCGCGTGGCAGCACCTCGGTCTTGATCAGCGCCTTGATCACGGCTTCGTCCCATGAGCGCACGCCGCTCGACGTGACCAGACGCGGCTGGCCGATGATGGTGCCGTCCGGCGATGTGCTGACCTCGACTTCAGCCCTGGGGTTGCCCGCCACGTCTTCGGTAAAGACGATGTTGGGCTTGACCCGTGCCCGCACACGTCCGGCCCAGCTATCCGACGGGCCGGACGATTTCTGTGCGGTTCCTCCGCTCGTAGGCGAACCCGTCGCGCCGGCCATGCCCTGAATCCGGCGCATGTTTTCAGCCCGCTGCGCTTCCAGCTTCCGGGCGGCCTGCGCTTCGCTGGCTTTGGCTTTCGCGGCATCGACCTGGCGTTGCCTGTCCTCGGCAGCCTTCTTCTCGGCTTCGCGCTTCTGCTTTTCAGCCAACAGCTTGCTGGCCTCCAGCTTTCTCTGCTTCTCGCGTTCGAGCGCAATGTCGGGTTCAGCCACGACAGGCGGCGGCGGTTCGACCCGGGCCACAGGGGCCGGCGGCGGCGGTGGCGCCTCCACCAGCCTGGGCGCAGCCTGCTGCGGCAGCGCAGACCATAGCTCGGCTTCGACCGAGATGTTCTCGGCTTCGCGCTTCCAGTTGATGCCCCAGGTCAGGGCCACCATCAGCAGCGCGTGGACGAAGAGCGCCAGCACCAGCGCGCGAAACAAGCCCGGCTGCGGCGGCGGCGCGAATTCGAGACGGTCCGCTTCGGCGTTCATGGCTAGTTGACCATCTGCACCGACAGGCCCACACGCTGGACGCCAGCGCGCTGCAGCTTGTCCATCACTTTGACCACAGTTTCGTATTTCACGCTGCGGTCGGCACTGATGACAACCGCCGACTGGCCCGCCGGGACGGACGCCTGGGCCTTGGTGGCCGAGGCGGCGATCTGCTCCAGCGCAATGGGAGCCGAATTGCCGCCCTGCCTGAACTGCAGGGATTCATCTTTGCCGATGACGATCTCGATCAGTTGCTGGGGCGGCTGTCCGCCCTTGCCGACACTGGGCAATTCGATCAGGCTGGGCGCGATCAGCGGGGCGGTGACCATGAAGATGATCAGCAGTACCAGCATCACGTCAATGAAGGGCACCATGTTGATCTCGCTGATCGTGCGCCGTCCGCGTCCGCGGGAAACTGTCGATGGCATGGCAGGCCAGGTGTCCGCGCGTCAGTGGCCCGAGGCCGATTGCGCGCCCAGATTGCGCTGCAGGATATTGGAGAACTCTTCGATGAATGTCTCCAGCTTGATGGCCACGCGGTCGATGTCGCGCGCAAAGCGGTTGTAGGCCACCACGGCGGGGATGGCGGCAAACAGGCCGATGGCGGTAGCCACCAGCGCCTCGGCGATGCCAGGCGCCACCGTGGCCAGCGTCACGTGCTGCAGACTGGCCAGTCCGGTGAAGGCGTGCATGATGCCCCACACCGTGCCGAACAGGCCCACATAGGGCGAAACCGATCCGACCGAGGCCAGAAACGACAGATTGGTTTCGTCTTCGTCCAGTTCGCGCTGGTAGCTGGCGCGCATGGCCCGGCGTGCGCCGTCCATCAGGGTGCCGGTATCGGTGATGCGGCGCTCGCGCAGTTTCTGGTATTCGCGCATGCCGCTGGCGAAGATGCGCTCCATCGGCCCGGACAGCTTGGCGTTCTGCGCCGCCGAGGCGAACAGGTCGTTCAGGCTGGTGCCCGACCAGAACTCACGCTCGAAATCATCGTTGAGCGACTTCACCCGCTTCAGTGCGAACAGCTTGCGGAAGATCGCCGCCCAGCTCGCGACCGACACCGCCACCAGCAGCAGCATGACGAGCTGGACCACCCAGCTGGCGTTGAGCACCAGTTGCAGGATCGACAGGTCTTGGTTCATCGTTCTAGGGCTTCCAGGATCATGGGGGGGATTCTCGCAGGCCGCAGCGCGGCGGCATCGACCCAGCCAATGCGGATCGAGCCTTCGCACAGCAAGACGCGATCCTGCTTCAAAAAGACCTGCTGCGCCATTATCAAAGACGCCCGGCCGGTTTCCGCGAGCCGGGCCGTAACAATCAGTTCGTCGTCCAGCCGGGCCGGCCGCAGGTAACGTACGGATGTCTCGCTGACAACGAAGAAGCCTCCGGTGTCTTCGCGCAGCTGGTGCTGGCCCAGCCCCAGCGCGCGCAGCCACTCGGTGCGGGTTCGCTCGAAAAACTTGAGGTAGTTGGCGTAGAAGACGATCCCGCCCGCATCGGTGTCTTCCCAGTAGACGCGAACCGGAAACTCGAATGTGGCGCCCGTGGGCGGGGTCGCATTGCCTGCGCTCATTGCGCCGCGCCAATCATCGCCTTCAGGCGGCCGGCTGCCTCTTGCAATTGGGCCATCGAGCTTGCCGTCGAGAACCGAACGAAGTGCTGGGTCTGGGCGGTGCCGAAATCCCGGCCTGGCGTCACGGCAATGTGGGCTCGCTGCATCATCTCGAAGGCAAAGTCCCAGCTGTCGGCGATGCCCAGGCGCCGGCACAACTGCGAACAGTCGGCCCATGCGTAGAAGGCACCATCGGGCATCACCGGCACCGTGAGGCCGATCGCATCGAGTTGCGGAATGAACCAGTCGCGCCGGGCACGGAACTGTGAGCGGCGCTGCTCGTATTCGGCGATGCTCTGCGGCTCGAAGCAGGCCAGGGCGGCGTGTTGTGCCACGGTGCTGGGGCAGATGAACAGGTTCTGCGCCAGCCGTTCGATCACCGGCGCCAGCGCATCGGGTACGACCATCCAGCCCAGCCGCCAGCCGGTCATGTTGAAGTACTTGGAGAAGCTGTTGATGCTGATGACCTGGTCGTCCAGTCCCAGCCCGGTGTGGCCATAGGTGTCGTCGTAGCTCAGGCCCAGGTAGATCTCGTCGAGCAGCGTGATGCCCCCACGGGCCTGGACGAACTCGTGGATGCGGCGCAATTCATCGAGATGGATCGACGTGCCGGTGGGGTTGGAGGGTGAGGCCAGCAGCACGCCCCGGGTTGCGAGTCCCCAATGGGCCTGCACGCTGGCAGCCGAGAGCTGGTAACGATCGGCCGCCGTGGTCGGCACCAGCACGGCCCGGCCCTCTGCGGCGCTGACAAACTGGCGATTGCAGGGGTAGCTCGGGTCGGGCATCAGGATCTCGTCGCCCGCTTCGATCAGCGTCAGGCACGCCAGATGCAGGGCAGCCGACGCTCCGGCGGTGACGATGATGCGGCGCGCCGGCACCTGCACGCCGAAGCGCTGGGCGTACCAGCCGCTGATGCGCTCGCGCAGGCTCTCCAGGCCCGTCGCATGGGTGTATTGCGTGGCGCCGTCGCGTATGGCCCTGGCGGCGGCCTCCTGGACCAGCGGCGGTGCGGTGAAGTCGGGCTCGCCGATGTTCAGGAACACCATCGGCCGGTCGGTGTGGGCGAAGTCACGGGCCAGCCGCGAAGCGGCTTTGGCCACTTCCATCACGTGGAACGGTTCGATACGCCGGGCGCGGCCGGAAATCTTCAAGGCCGGGCTTTCCCGCTCGTGCGGTCGACTTCGACCTCGGCGCCGCGCAGGCTGGGAGCCAGGCGGTTGAGCACGGCGTTGACGTACTTGTGGCCGTCGGTACCGCCGAATTCGCGGGCCAGTTCGATGCACTCGTTCAGGACCACGCGCCAGGGCACATCGGGGCAGTGCAGGAACTCGTAGGTGCCGATCCACATGACGCTGCGCTCGACCGGCGAGATCTCCGCCAGTTTGCGGTCCAGCAACGGCAGGATCAGCGCGTCCAGCGCGGCGCCGTCCCGGATGCAGCCGCGAATCAGCAGGTTGTAGTGCAGCGCATCGGCTTTGTGGAAGCCCGCCAGGTCGCGCGTGAAGTCGTCGATGTCCTGCGCTTCGTTGCGGCCGACCAGATGTTGATACAGCGCCTGCAGCGCGAATTCGCGGGACCGGCTGCGGGCGGACTTGCTGGCGGCCTTGCGGGCGCCGGTGCTGGTCGCGCCGGTGCGAACTTGGCGCGGCGGCCGCGCAGCCGCTGACTTGTGCTCATCGGTCATCCGACTTCGTCCATCAGGTTGGCCATCTCCACCACCACCCGGGCGCCATCACGCCCCTTGTCGAACTGGCGGGCCACTGCCTGTTCCAGGGTCTCGGTGGTCAGAATGACGTTGGCGATTGGCACCTGATAGTCCAGCGCTACGCGTGTCACGCCGGCCGCCGACTCGTTGGCCACCAGTTCGAAGTGGTAGGTTTCGCCGCGCACGATGCAGCCGATGGCAACCATTCCGTCGTAGCCGCCTTTCTCCGCCAGCGCCTGCAGGGCGACCGGTATTTCCAGCGCGCCGGGAACCAGCACATGGTCTATGTCCTTCTCCTGGACCCCCAGCACCGCCAACTCGGCCTTGCATGCCGCCGCCAGTGCCTCGGTGATGACGTGGTTGAAGCGCGCCTGGACGATGCCGATGCAAAGTCCCTTCCCATCCAGCCTGTCGGCCTTGCCCTTGTCCGCACCAAACATGTCGATCGTCCTTTTGTATGTTCCGTCTAAGGCGTGATATGGCCGGCGACTTCCAGCCCGTAACCCATCATGCTGGGCATCCGCCGCGGCGTCCCCATGAGATTCATCCGGTGCACGCCACACTGGCGCAGGATCTGGGCCCCCACGCCGTAGGTACGCAAGTCCATCCGGCCACGCTCGGGGGCCTGGGCCGCGCGTGCGGTGCCCTCGAACTGGGCTTGCAACTGGGCGGCGCTTTCGCCGCAGTTGAGCAGCACGGCCACGCCCCGGCCCTCGCTGGCTATGTGCTTCAGGCTGGCGTCCAGGCTCCACGAATGCATCGGCCGGCCGGTTTCGAGCGCGTCGAACACCGACAGAGGTTCGTGCACCCGGACCGGCACCGTGTCCTGCGCGCCCCACTGGCCCATCACCAGCGCAAGGTGCAGGCCCTGGCTGGGCTTGTCCTTCCAGGCGTGGGCAGTGAAGTAGCCATAGGCGGTCTGCAGCGGCCGCTCGCCGATCTTCTCGATCAGCGTTTCATGGCGGCTGCGGTGCTCGATCAGGTCGGCGATGGTGCCGATCTTCAGCCCATGCTCGGCCGCGAACAGCTGCAGATCGGGCAGCCGCGCCATGGTGCCGTCGTCTTTCATGATTTCGCAGATCACTGCCGCGGGGCTCAATCCGGCCATGCCAGCCAGGTCGCAGCCGGCTTCGGTGTGGCCGGCCCGCATCAGCACACCCCCATCCACCGCTTGCAGCGGAAAGATATGCCCCGGCTGCACCAGATCTTCAGATCGGGCCTGACGCGCCACCGCGGCCTGCACGGTGCGCGCGCGGTCCGCCGCAGAGATGCCCGTGGTGACCCCCTGTGCGGCCTCGATGGACACCGTGAAGGCCGTGGCGTGCTGGGCACCGTTGCGTGCCACCATGGGCGGCAGCCGCAGCTTTTCACAGCGCTCGCGCGTCAGCGTCAGGCAGATCAGACCGCGCCCGAAGCGAGCCATGAAGTTGATGGCCTCGGGTGTCACGTGGTCTGCTGCCAGGACCAGATCGCCCTCGTTCTCGCGGTCTTCCTCGTCGACCAGGACAACCATTCGGCCGGCACGTATGTCGGCAACGATGTCCTGGACGGGTGAAATGCTGACGGGAGCCAGTGTGCTCATGAATTGTCTTTCTGTGGCCGGACGACGGAGCCGAGCATGCGTTCGACATAACGGGCGATCAGGTCGATTTCGAGGTTGACCCGGCTGCCGGGTTCAAGCTTGTGCAAGGCGGTGTTTTCGACAGTGTGCGGGATCAGGTTGATGCTCACCTCGCAACCTTTGACGCCATCGGTGACCGAATTGACGGTCAGGCTGACGCCATTGACTGTGATCGAGCCCTTGTAGGCCAGGTACTTGCCCAGCATGGCCGGGGCCATAATGCGAAGCTCCCAGCTTTCGCCGACCGGTGCGAAATGGGTGACCTGGCCGATGCCGTCCACATGGCCGGACACGATGTGACCGCCCAGCCGGTCATGGGCCCGCAATGCCTTTTCGAGGTTGACCGGGCCAGCATCCGCCAGCCCGGCCGTCTTGTCCAGCGATTCCGCGGAAATGTCGACGCAGAACCTTCCGTTGGCCGTGTCGAGTTGCGTGACGGTCATACAGGCACCATTGAGCGCGATGCTGTCGCCCGTGCCCACGTCATTCAGGTAGCCAGTCGGGGCCTCCACCGTAACGCGCCGTCCAAAGCGCGCGTCTGCCTGGCGCTGGCCTTCGGGCAAAGAGCTTCCCAGGTCGTGGACGGCGGCGATGCGCCCCACGCCGGTGATGATTCCGGTGAACATGCGCTATTTTCGCAGAGTATGGCCGCCCCACTTTATGCGGGCCCTCACCGGGTATCGCCTGGCGCGAGGCACCGTGGCCTGCCCGGCCTCGCCTTTGCTGCTAGAGCTGACCCGGCCAAACGCGTCGAGCCTCTTTCTCTAAAAGACGCCGCGGCCGGCTACCCGGGCGACTATCCTGAGGTCGAGGCCGATCAGGGTACTGGACAGAAACTGCAATGGCACCGCTTGCGCCAGCTCGGTCAGTGGTCCGAACTGGGCCATGCCCTGGCCCTGGCCGATCAGCTTGGGGGCCAGATACACCAGGAACTCGTCGACCAGGCCCTCGCGCACGAGTGAACCATTGAGCTTGGAGCCGGCTTCGACGTGCACCTCGTTCACCTCTCGCCGGGCCAGGTCTCGCAGCATGGCGGCCAGGTCAACCTTGCCCCCGGGGCCGGGCAACTCGACCACTATGGCGCCGCGCTCCTGAAGAGCCGCCTGCTTTGCGGGGTTGTCGACTGCCGTGTAGACGATCACCTGCCGCTTTGGCTGCAGGATCCGGGCACCCGGCGGCAATTCAAGGCGGCTGTCGATCACGACCGCGTGGGGCTGGCGCGGCGCATCGACCAGGCGCACGTCCAGCTGCGGATCGTCCTCCAGCACGGTGCCTATGCCGGTCAGTACGGCGCCCGCGCGCAACCGCCACGAATGGCCGTCGGTGCGGGCGCCTTGCGAGGTGATCCACTGGCTGGCGCCGTTGTCCAGGGCCGTCTTGCCATCCAGCGAGGCCGCTACCTTGAGCCGGACCCAGGGCGTCTTGCGCAGCATGCGGCTGAAGTAGCCGAGGTTGAGTTCGCGCGATTGAGCGGCGCCTGGCCCAATGTCCACCCCGATGCCGGCCGCACGCAGCCGCTCGAAGCCCCGGCCGGCCACCAGCGGGTTGGGATCTGGCAGGGCCGCCACAACCCGACCGATGCCTGCCGCGACCAGCGCGTCGCAGCAGGGGCCGGTTCGGCCGTGGTGCGAGCAGGGCTCCAGCGTCACGTAGGCTGTGGCGCCCTGCACCGAATGTCCCTGCGCGGCCGCATCTTGCAGCGCAACAATCTCGGCGTGCGGCCCGCCGGCGGCCTGGGTGTGGCCGCGGCCCAGCACCCGGCGGCCGTCGCGGGAAACCAGGACAGCGCCCACGCGCGGGTTGGGCTCCGACAGGCCCGTGGCAAGGCGCGCCAGGTCCAGGGCTTCGTCCATCGCGGAAGTCGCAAAATCCATGGCAAAGGCTCCGGCCGGACCACTCAGGCCCGCAAAAATACCGATTGTCGGGCAACGCGCGACGGTGACGCCGGGGTCCGCTAATGTTCAAATGTGAAGTTGGTCCATACAACGAGGAGATCGCATGCACGGTCGCAAGCAACGGGGTTTTACGCTGATCGAACTGATGGTGGCCACGGCCATCGTGGCCGTCCTGGCGGCTATCGCGTATCCGTCGTACACCAAATACGCCATCAGGTCGAACCGCTCTGCGGCCGAGGCGCAGATGCTCGACATCGCCAATCGCCAGCAGCAGTTCATGATGGCCAACAAGTCCTATGCCTCGCAATCCGCGCTCGAGAGTAGCGGTTATTCGCTGCCGACCACGCTCAGCTCCAAATACAGCTATTCGATCACGGTGGGCTCCAGCACGGTGCCGGCTTTCACGATCAGCTTCACCGCCATCGGCAGCCAGGTTGACGACGGCGCCCTGACATTCAATAGCGAAGGGGTGAAGGCCCCGTCAAGCAAGTGGTAAGTCGCATGTTGTCGGCGGCGGCGCTGCGCCAACGAGGCTCCACGATGATCGAGGTGCTGGTCACCATCGTCATCATCGCGTTCGGGCTGCTGGGCATGGCCGGGCTCCAGATGCGCCTCCAATTGTCCGAAATGGAAGCGTACCAGCGCAGCCAGGCGATCCTGCTGATGGATGACATGGCCAACCGCATCGCGGTCAATCGCAACAATGCCGCCTCCTATGTCATCGCCGCGGCTTCGCCCACTGGCACGGGTGCTACCTGCACATCGTCCACCACCACCACCGCGCAGCGGGATCTGGGCGAATGGTGCGCTGCACTGCAAGGTGCGGCTGAATCCACCGGCACCGGGTCCACCACGGTAAGCGTCGGCGCCATGGTCGGCGGGCGCGGCTGCGTCGAAAGCGTCGGCGGTGACTACATGGTCACCGTCGTCTGGCAAGGCACCACGCCCATATCGGCGCCACCGTCTTCCGTGGCCTGCGGCGCCAACAGCTTCAACGGGAACACGGGCTCCCCGTGCGTGAACGACCTGTGCCGTCGCGCCGTCACCACGGTGATCCGAATAGCAACGCTCACATGAAAACCGCCAGCAATCGTTCAGCGGGCGTTCGCAAGGGCGCGTTGGCACGCGTCTACCAGGCCGGCTTCTCGCTGGTCGAACTGATGATCTCGATGGTCCTGGGGCTGCTGATCGTGCTGGCCCTGGTGTCACTGCTGATCAGCGTAAACCGCACCAACAGCGAGATGACCAAGACCAACGGCATCATCGAAAACGGCCGGATAGCGCTGCAATTGTTGCAGGCCGACGTAGCCCATGCAGGCTTCTGGGGCGGATATATTCCGGGCTTCGACGATCTGACCAACACCGCCGTGCCGACCGATGTGCCGACGGCCGTGCCCGATCCCTGCCTGGCCTACGCCTCCTGGACGGCGGCCCACAAGACCAACCTGGTGGGGATCAATGTCCAGGGGTACGAGATCCCAGCGACGGTGCCATCTCCCACGCTGTCGGTGTGCAGCAGCATCGTGACCAGCCCGCAGGCCAGCACCGATGTGCTGGTGGTGCGGCACGCCGAGACCTGTCTGCCTGGCGTCGGCAATTGCGCCGCCAGCAGTACCGGCGAGGCCTATTTCCAGGCGGCGCGCTGTTCCACTGAAACAGCCACACCCTATGTGCTGGCCACAGCGGGCTACACGCTGCACAACCGCGACTGCACTACGGTGGCCGACAAACGCAAGTTCGTCTCCAGTCTCTACTACGTGCGCAATTATTCGGTCACGGCCGGCGACGGCATTCCGACGCTGATGCGTTCACAGTCCGGCCTTTCGGCCGGCACGGTACAGCACAACGCAGCCGACGCATTGGTGGAGGGCGTGCAGGGTTTCCGAGTGGAATACGGCATCGACAACGTGAGCGATTCGGGCGCGGCTGTCAACTTCGCGGCGGCTGTCGCCTGGGCAGACACAAGCAACCTGACGTCCCCCACCAATCGGGGTGACGGCCTGCCCGATGGAGCCTATGTCCGCTGCACCACTGCCACGCCGTGCACCGTGGCCCAACTGATGAGCGTCGTCGCCGTCAAGATTTATGTGCTGATGCGCAGCAACAACGTGACGGCCGGCTATACCGACAGCAAGACCTACAAGCTCGGTAGCGTGACCATGGGGCCATTCAACGACCCCTACAAGCGCCACCTCTTTTCTACCACCATCCGCCTGAACAACGTGTCCGGGCGGCGCGAAACACCATGAAGAACCCCACGCGCGCACGCCACCAACGCGGCGCAACCCTGATCGTCGGCCTGATCATGATCGTGCTGATCACGCTGATCGTCGTCAACGCATTCACCCTCAGTTCATCCAACCTCAAGCAGGTCAACAACATGCAGCTGCGCGACGAGGCCCTGTCGGCGGCTAACCAGGCCATCGAGCAGGTGATCAGTTCGCCGTTCACCAATGCGCCGACGGCCGAAACCATCAACGTCGACCTGAACAAGGACGGCACGACCGACTATGTGGTCCAGATCGCCCTGCCTTCCTGCGGCCGGGCGGTGCAGGCCACCGTTGCGGCGCTAAGCGATGTCGAATTGGGGTCGGCCATGTCCAGCGGAGGTTCCTGGAACACCGAATGGGATCTGTCGGCCACGGTAACGGATGCGGCCAGTGGCGCCAGCGTTGTTGTCAAGGAAGGCGTACGGGTGCTGCTGACCGATACGCAGAAAACTGCAGTATGTCCATGAATTTGCAAGAGACAGGGAGTTCCACATGATGAGGCATTTTTGCAGGGGCCTGGTTGCCGCCCTCTTGTTGCTGGTCCACATGGCCAGCATGGCAACGGACATTGACCTGTTCGTGGGGGCAACGCCCAGCGGCACCACCACGGTGCCCAACGTGCTGATCATTCTGGACAACACGGCCAACTGGAACTCACCCTTCGCGAACGAAAAGGCCGCGCTGGTGTCGGTGTTCAACGGCCTGACGTTGAACAAGTTCAAGGTCGGCATCATGCTGTTCACCGAGACTGGCAATCCGAACAACAACGTCGATGGCGGCTATATCCGGGCGGCCGTGCGCCTGATGGACAGCACCAATCGGCCCCTCTATGCCAATCTGGTCAACAGCTTCGACTCCAACGCCGACAAATCCAATAGTGGCAAGGCGGGCAAGGCCATGGAAGAAGCCTACTTGTATTTCAGTGGCGGCACGCCCTATGCGGGCAACAACAAAGTCAAGACAGATTTCACGGCCAACCATTCCGGTACGGCGCAGTCGACGGCGATTTATGCGCTCTCGGGCAACGCCTTGCCTTCGGTCGCGGCGACAACATATACCAGCCCCATCACAGCCGGATGCGGCAAGACCTATATCATCTACATCAGCAACGGCGCGGTGCAGGACGCCACAGCCGACAGTACCCAGGCGTCGAACGCATTGGCCGCGGTTGGCGGCAACACCACGCAGATTCCGATCTCTCCGACGGGATCGGCGTCGGTCATGTCCGACGAGTGGGCGCGGTTCATGAAGACCAGCAGCTTGGGTATCATCACCTATACGCTCGACGTCAACAAGGTGACCACCGGCCAGGGCCCTGGCTGGAGCGCCTTGCTCAAGAGCATGGCGGATGTCAGCGGCGGCAAGTATTTCGACGTCGCTTCGTCAGGCACCCAGATCCAGGACACGCTGAACAACATCTTTTCAGAAATCCAGTCGGTCAACAGCGTGTTCGCCTCGGTCAGCTTGCCCGTCAGCGTGAACACCCAGGGCACTTACCTGAACCAGGTTTATGTGGGTATGTTCCGGCCAGACGCCGATGCCAACCCCCGCTGGGCCGGCAACCTGAAGCAATACAAACTGGGCCAGATCAACGGGGCTCTGAAGCTCGAAGACGCTGACGCCAATGCGGCGATCAACAACCTCACCGGGTTCATCACCGAGTGCGCCCGAAGTTATTGGACACCCACGACGGTGGATACGGAGTGGACGTTCAGGCCTCAGGGGGCATGCCTGACGGTGGCCAGCTCACAGTCGTCGAATTACCCGGATGGCAACATCGTGGACAAGGGGGCGCAGGCCTACAAGTTGCGACAGGCCGCCTCGCGAACGATGTACACCTGCAGTGCCACCATGGCGTCGTGCACGTCACTGACCACGTTCAACAATACCAATGTGACGCAGACCCTGCTGGGTGCGGCCAGTACGACGGAGCGAGATACCTTGGTCAATTGGGAGCGGGGGCAGGACACTGAGGACGAGAATATCGACGGCGTGACGACGACCAATCGCCTGTCTGAACATGGCGACGTGGTGCACTCACGGCCGGTTGCGATCAATTTCGGCACCGATGCCTCGCCGCAGGTGGTCGTGTTTTATGGGGCGAACGATGGCGCGCTGCGCGCGGTCAACGGCAACCGCAGTACCAGCATTGGCAGCATCACCGCGGGCAGTGAGATGTGGTCTTTTGTACCGCCCGAGTTCTATACCCAGGTCAAGCGTATCCACGACAACAACGTCACGATCAGTTTTCCTGGCAGCACCGCGACGCCCACCCCGTTGGCCAAGCCGTACGGCATGGACGGCCCGATCACCGCGTTCGTGGGAACCATAGGCGGCGTGTCGAAGTCATTGATCTACGCAACGATGCGGCGTGGCGGGCGCGCCATGTATAGCATCGACGTGACCAACGCCACCACCACGCCGACGGCTCCCACGCTCAAGTGGAAGATGGGTTGCCCGAACCCGTCGGATGACACGGGCTGCGTCACCGGCTGGAGCGGCATCGGCCAGACCTGGGGCTCGGCCAAGACCTTCCTGGCCACCGGCTACGGTTCTGGCGCATCGCCCCTGTTGGTGATGGGTGCCGGCTACGACACCTGCGAGGATGCCGATCCGAATACCTGCACCACTGCCGCAAAGGGCCGTGGGGTCTACATCGTCGACGCCAATACCGGTGCGCTGGTCATGAAGTTCGACACCGACCGCAGCGTGATCGCCGACTCGACGATCGCGCGCGACAGCGGCGGCTTGGCGACGTATATGTACACGGCCGACCTGGGCGGCAACGTCTATCGCATCTCCGTGGGTGGCGCCAGCACCGCCACCTGGTCGATCACCAAGATTGCCTCGCTGGGCTGCGATACGGTGACCACCTGCACCGGCAACCGCAAGTTCATGTTCGCCCCCAGCGTGGTGGCTGACGGCAGCAAGTTCTACGTGCTGCTGGGTTCGGGCGACCGCGAGAAGCCGCTGCTGTCCTTCA
>JANYAN010000455.1 GCA_025361305.1 Burkholderiales bacterium | reverse complement strand
CGGCCGACCAAGAGCGCCCGAGATGCCCAGGCCGATGTCACCGGATTGCGGCACCCAGAACATGCTCTGCTCCAGCGTAGCGCCCAGCAGCTTGAGCTTGTCGCGCGGGCCCGGCACGTTCGTGATCACGGCAGTTGTCTTCTTGCCGAACAGGTTCATGATCGCGTCCTGTGCCGGTTTGATCAGCAGGCCGGCGACAGCCAGCACACCGAAGGCCAGCAGAGGCTGGGTGCTGCCCTTGAGGCTGTTCATGCGTCGGCGCACCTCGTACAGCCGCTCGATCGGGTTTTCCATGCCGATCGGCAGCACCAGCGGCACCAGCCCGAAGTGGTTTCCCAGCTTGTAGGCCTCCTCCAGCGGGCGCAGGTTGACCGGAATCATGGCGCGGATTTCCTGTCCTTTGATCTCATCGCCCATTCCCTTGAGGTACTCACCGATAGCCCCGGCCACGCAACTGAGCAGCACGTCATTGATGGAGCAATTGAGCGCCCGTCCCACCGCCCTGACTTCGTCCAGGGGAATGGGCTCACACCAGGCCACGCGTTTTGACGTACCTGGCTTTCCCTTGAGCCGCGTCTTCGAGTCGTCCGGCATCAGCGCCAGCGCGGCCGCATCGCTGACGACCTGATAGGCCAGCCTGGCCAGCTCCATCGAGCCCGTCATGCCCTTCTTGGGATCGCCGAGCATGCCCAGCGAACGGGCCGCGCCATCGCCGGCTGCGTCCAGCGCCCTGACGGTCATGTCGGCAAAGGGCTTGACGAGGGTATTGGCAATCCATTCCTGGGCGCCAGCCGGCGCCGTCCTGGACTTGCGTTGCGGCGGCGCCTCACCTCCGTCCACCAGCGACATCGTGACCGATATCAGCGCGATGCCGTCGGCGATGCAATGGTGGATTCTCGCGATCAGGGCACTGCCACCCCGATAGTGCTCGACCAGATGGAACTGCCAGAGTGGGTGAGCGTGGTCCAGCGGGCGCACGGCGAGTTCACCTACGCGCTCCTGCAGCGCGTGTTGCTCGTGGCCCTTGCGCGGCCTGGGCAGTACCTCGCGAACGACATGGCGCTGGATGTCGAACTGCGAGTCTTCGACCCAGCTGGCGCCGGTCGCATCCTGCACGACATGTTGGCAAAACCGCGGGTACTTGAGCAGCCGCTCCTGCACGCGTTTGCACAGCGCCTCGTAGCCGATGCCTGGCTTCAGCGTCCAGACGCCCACAATCATCATCAGGTTGCTGGGTGAATCCATGCGCAGCCAGGCCGTGTCGACCTTGCTCATTCGCTCGCGTACGGTTTTCATGGCGATCTTCTTCGCAGCAATTCTGGTAACCATGCGATCTCCATCAGGTTTCGTTGTGGGTATCCGCCCCTATTCTGGTCTGGCGCCTGGCCGTAAGATACAGCAGGATAACCAGGAGCTTCCCATGGCCGACCTCAAAGCCACCTTCGAATCCGCCGTCGCAAATTCCAAGAATCTGTCGGAACGGCCCGACAACGCGACGCTGCTGAAGATGTACGCTCTCTACAAACAAGCCACCACGGGCGACAACGCCGAAAAGAAACCGGGCTTTAGCGACATGGTGGGTCGCGCCAAGTGGGATGCCTGGAACGGGCTGAAAGGCACGTCAGGTGACGATGCGATGCAGCAATATGTCGACCTGATCGAGTCGCTGAGCTGACTTGCAGGCCGGCTAGGCCTTCTTCCTGGCCGCGGTTTTGCGCGCGCCAGCCTTGGCCACCGCCTTGTTCATTGCCTTCAGCGGCGACTGCTGGGCCAGCAGCTCGTCGAGGTTCTTGACGATCTCGGTCTCGATCCGTTCCTTGAAGACGCCGAGCAGGAACCCCAGACGCGCGTCGAGTTCGAACGTGTCGCGCGTCACCTTGAGTTCGCCGTTGACACCGGAACGCGTGAAGCTCACCAGATCGGCAGTCTTGCCCTCCTCATAGGTGCATTCCATTTCGAACCTTTCCTCGGCCAGTTCGGCCCACCGGAAGGCGAGCTTGCGGGCCGCGGGCAGGCCCAGGGCATGCTGGCGATGAATGTGGATGTCAGGCACCTGCGATCTCCTTTTCTTTTGAAGCGTGGGGGTCGACATTCTCCAATAGCTTGTGTCTCTCGTGCGCGGGCAGGGCGGCGAGGCGTTTGACAGCATCATAGAACCGCAGCCAGTCCTGGCCTTCCCGTGCGAACAGCGCTTCGAAGCCCGGCACCAGGCCGTCGTAGGCCGCCTGTGCGCCAAAGAGGGCGTTGTTGGCCCGCGCGACCCACTGGTCGTAACCGCGAAAGCGTGCGGCGTCGCCACCCCAGCCCGAACGCAGCTGGGCGTACCGAGCCCGGAACTCCTCCAGGGCAGCAGCCTTCTGATCCGAGACAGCGGCATCTGACTCGTGCCGCTCGTAGATGAGCTCCAGTCGCCGCCGCGTTGCCAGCACAAGCGCGCGAAACTGGCTGCGCCTGGCGTCGAACTGCGCGTATTCCGCCCGGCTTGCGTCGGTTCCCTGGGTCGCCAGCCAGCGTTGGCTGCCCAGACGCTCCACGGTGGTGGCGAACGATTCGTTGAACATGGTGTCGTCCTTGGCGTAGGCCACCTGATGGGCCAGTTCATGGAACAGCAGCCTTGCAAGCTCGCCCTCGGGGTAGTTGATGAACGTGTTGAGCAGTGGGTCGCCGCCAGCCCAGTTCATCCAGCCCAGCGTCGAATAGGCGGGCACCGGGTAGACCGCTGCCTCCAGGCCCTGCGCTTTCAATTCTTCGCCATCGGCCTGCGCCCGTGCTTCGTCAAAGTAGCCGCGGTATCCGACGCAACCCGTCACCGGAAAGCACCACGTCTTGAGCGTCAGCGAATACGGTGGCGCTGCAACCACATTCCAGACCACGGCGTTGCGCTTGAGATCTGCGTAGCGGTGATAGCTTGGGTTGTCGGGCAACTTCAGTTCGGTCACGGCAAAGCTTCGCATGCGCTGGCTCAGCGCCAGCCGCGCCTTCAGGCGCTCGGGCGTTTCGCCATCGCCCAGCCAGTCATCCACCGGCCGCGCGGCGTTCATCATGCGCAGATGGCCAGAGGCCGATTGCCAGTAGTAAGCCAGGTCGGCACAGCCGGTCAGGCAGAGCGTCGCGAGCGCCGCGCAGGCGACTGCAGCTGCCAGTGCCACGGTTTGCCCGCGCCTCACACCGGTTGCACTTCGACCAGGCAGTCGTAGAACACCGGCCCGCGTCCCATGTCAGTGAGGTTCTGGCTGGTGACCTGGTTCACGTTGGTGCCGTCCAGCCCCAGCTTGCGCCACCAGATCCCCATGCCGTTGACCACGCCCGGCCTGGCCCGGGTGCTGACTTCGGCCTTGCAGCGATATTCGCCGCGGTCGTTGAACACGCGCACGACGCCGCCGGTCACGATGCCGCGCGGCGCGGCGTCCCTCTCGTGAATTTCCAGCAGCGGCTCACCCTCGATGTCCCGCAGGCTGCGCACATTGACGAAACTGGAATTCAGGAAGTTGCGTGCCGGCGGGGAAATCATCGCCAGCGGGTAATGTGGGGACGAGCCCGGCACCTCGTAGTTGGGCAGGTGATCTGGCAATCCGTCCAATCCTTGCCAGGCCAGCCGCTCACTGAAAAATTCGCATTTGCCCGATGGCGTCGGAAATCCGCCCTGCGCGAACGGCGCATCGGGAACCTGCAAGCTGGCGAAGCCCGACTCCAGCAACTCGTCAAAATCGACGTGCCCGGCAAAGGCCTGGCGGCACAAGGCTTCGTCATCGTCTGCAAAGCAGGTGTCGGCAAAACCCATGCGAACGGCGAGTTCGCGGAAGGTCTGGGTATTGGGGCGAGCCTGGCCAAGCGGGGCAATCGCCGGGCGATTGAGCAAGACATCGGTGTGGCCGTACGAGAGGTGCACATCCCAGTGTTCCAGCTGGGTCGTTGCGGGCAGGATGTAGTCGGCGAAATCGGCCGTGTCCGTCTGGAAATGTTCCAGCACGACCGTGAACAGGTTTTCGCGTGCAAAGCCGCGCACGACCTTGCCCGACTCGGGCGCTACAGCGACCGGGTTGCTGTTGTAGACGATCAGCGCCTCTATGGCCGGCCCAAACTGGGCCGACGCCGGACGCAGCAGGTCGTCACCGATCGTGCTCATATTGATCGTGCGGGGCTGGCGCCCGGCCAGCAAGTCGGGCCGCTGCAGAGCAGTCTTGTCGACCGGGAACATGCCCGAACTGGAAAGCAGGAGACCGCCGGCCCGGTGGCGCCAGGCGCCAGTCAGCGCCGGCAGGCAAGCGATTGCGCGGGCGGCATTGCCGCCGCCGCGCACTCGCTGCATTCCGTAATTGAGGCGGATCGCCGCGAGGGTCGTGGTACCCCAGTCCCTCGCCAAGTCCCTGATCTGCTGCACGGGAACGCCGCAGACCCGGGCGGCGCGCTCCGGGCTCCAGCCCAGGGCGCGTTCGCGCAAACCCTCCCAGCCCAGCGTGTGTTGCGCGATGTAGTCGTGGTCGAGCCAGTCATTGGCGATGAGTTCGTGCATCAGCGCCAGCGCCAGTGCCGCGTCGGTGCCCGGCTGAATCTGCAAGTGTTCGTGGCATTTGTCAGCCGTTTCGGTCCGGCGCGGGTCGATGCACACCAGCCGCGCGCCATTGCGCTTGGCCACCTGAGCCAGGCGCCAGAAGTGCAGGTTGCTGGTGATCGAGTTGCTGCCCCAGATCACGATCAGGCCTGCCTCAGCAAAAAACTCCACCTTCATGCCGACCTTGCCACCCAGCGTCTGTGTCAATCCCTCGCCGCCTGCCGTCGAGCAAATAGTGCGGTCGAGAAGGCTGGCGCCCAGCTTGTGGAAAAACCGGGCGGCAATGCTTTCGCTCTGCACCAGGCCCATCGTCCCGGCATAGCTGTAGGGGAGGATGGCCTGCGGGTCGCGTCGGGCGATTGCCTGCAACCTCGCGGCGATATCGTCCAGCGCCTCGCCCCAGGCGACCGGCGCGAAGCGGCCGGCCCCCTTGGGTCCGATGCGCTTGAGCGGCTGGGTCAGGCGCTCGGCGTGATAGGTGCGCTCGGCGTACCGGGAGACTTTGGTGCACAGGGTTCCGTCAGTATGCAGATGCGCGGGGTTGCCGCGCACCTTGACCGCGATCCCATCTTCGACCGTGGTGAGCAAGGCACAGGTGTCGGGGCAGTCATGCGGACAAGCGCCCCGAATTTCCCCGGAAGCTATCGCCAAGCCGGCACTAGGGGAGATGCTGATGGTGTCAGCCATAAAGTAAGCCTATAGTTTGCTAGATAAGA
The DNA here is from genome assembly GCA_025361305.1 of Burkholderiales bacterium. Lineage (GTDB taxonomy): Bacteria > Pseudomonadota > Gammaproteobacteria > Burkholderiales > Burkholderiaceae_C > Ramlibacter. The sequence continues at coordinate 4,145 of JANYAN010000455.1, read as the reverse complement.
CGCCTGCGACGCATTCAGGCCGAAACCGGAGACCTATACATGACGTTATTCCCCAAGTGTGCCCGTGCCCTGATGTTAGCGGTCCTGGCATTGTGCGGGGCGGCCGCCCATGCCCAGGAGGGGGTAGCCAAGACTGCCTTTGTGATCGGCCAGTCGGTCGTGCTGGCCGGGCCCGGTTCGTCCCAGGGGATTCCATTTCAACAGGGTGCCAAGCTCTATTTCGACCGGGTGAACGGCGCGGGCGGTGTCAACGGCCGAAGCATCGAACTGGTCACCCTGGACGACAACGGCAAGCCCGCCACGACCGCAGCCAATACCAAGAAACTTCTCGACCAGGGGGTGTTCTGCCTGTTCGGCTTTTATGGATCGCCGCAGGTGACGGCCGCCTACCCGCTGATCAAGGACACCGACGTCCTGCTGGTAGCGCCCATGGCCGCCGCTGACGAATTCCGCGGCGCGATGGACTCCAACGTCTACTCGATCCGCCCGGGTTACTCGGAAGAGGCCGCTGCGATCAACCGGCACTCCCAGACGCTGGGAGCCCGAAAGCTGGCCATTCTTCACGGCACCGACGGCGAGTCCCTGGCCGCGCTCGATTCGGCACAGCGCACGATGACCAGCATGGGTGCCAATCTCGTGTCCGACCAGCCGCTTGCCAGCGGCAATGTCGCTGTCAGCGTGGACAAGGCTCTGGCGGCACGGCCCGATTCCATCCTCGTCGTGGCCGATGCCAGTGGTGCGGCGACCGCGGTGCGCGATCTGCGCGCCAAGGGCTTCCGTGGCCCGATCTACGGTTTTTCCAACACCGGGGAAAGCCTGCTGGCCGAAGAACTAGGCCCGTCTGGCGCCGGCGTGGTGGTGGTGCGTGTCGTGCCCAAGAGCGACAACGCCAAGCTGGCCGTGGTGCGCGATCTGCAGTCCGACGCGGCTGCCGCCAAGCTGGGCAAACCCAACGTGTACATGCTCGAAGGCTATATCGCCGCCAGGGTACTGACCGAAGCGCTGCGGCGGATCACACGCGAACCAACGCGTGCAAAACTGAAAAAAGCGATCGAATCCCTCGACGACCTGAACCTTGGGGGCTTTCGCATTCACTTCACCGATGACCGGGTCGGCTCCAAGCTGGTCGAACTCAGCCTGATCGACTCACAGGGTCGGGTGCGCGAATAGCGACTGCGTGGCTGCCAGACCACGCATGAAGCGCTCGCAGCGCGCCAGTTGCTCCAGGCTCACGTATTCGTCCGGCTGGTGCGCCTGGGCGATGTGCCCCGGGCCACACACCACGGTCGGGATTCCAGCGCTCTTGAACAACCCCGCCTCGGTGCCGAACGCCACCAGCGTTGTACCGGGTTCATCGGCCAGCCGCTGCGCCAGGCGAGTCACAGCGTCGTGGGCTGAACCCAGAAAGCTGGGGATCTCGCAGATCGTCTCGAACCGGAAACCAGCCGCTGCAGCCACCTGCTTCATGGCCGGCTCGAGCGCAAGCGCATGGGCGACCACCCGTGCCTGCATCGCCCTTGCGTCGGCAGTGGGAAGGTTGCGGAATTCATAGCGGAATTCGGCATCGCGTGGCACCACGTTGTCGGCAATGCCGCCATGGAACTGGCCAACGCTGGCAGTCGAGAACGGCACGTCGAAGCCTTCGTATCTCGGCTCTTCGCGCTCGAACTCCTCGGCCATGTCGCGCAGCTTGCCGACCACCCGCGCAGCCATTTCAACAGCGTTGACGGATTGCGGCGTCAGAGACGAATGAGCCTCCTTGCCTCGCACGCAGCATCGGTAGCGGTAAACACCCTTGTGGGCAATCGCCGGCACCATCCCAGTCGGTTCACCGACGATGCATGCAAGGGGCGCGATGCAGGCCTCGCGCATATCGGCAATCAGCTCTTTCACGCCGAAGCAGCCCACTTCTTCGTCATAGCTGAAGGCGAAATGGATGGCAAACGGCGCATCGCTGGCAAGGAATTCCTTCGCGTGGGACAGCGCAATGGCGATGAAGCTCTTCATGTCTGCCGAGCCACGTCCGTAGAGCCGGCCATCGCGCACATCGGCGCCGAGCGGATCGGAAGACCAGTCCTGACCGTCCCACGGCACCGTATCGGTGTGGCCCGAAAGGATGATGCCGGCCGGTTTGCCTTCTCCCAGTGTGGCGAAGAGGTTGGCCTTTGTCCGGTCCGGGTTGTAAGTCATGCGGCAGGGCACACCCAGGCGCAAAAGGTCATCGCGGATGAAGTGGATCAGTTCAAGGTTGGAGTTGGCGCTTACCGTGTTCATTCGCACCAACGTCTGCGCGAGTTCGAGTGACCGGGGAGCGAGCGGAGTGGCTGCCATGACCTCATTCTGTCGGATATCCCCTCATGGCGCAGAGAGCGGTGCGCGGCTAGACTGGCGGGTCTTATCAAACCCTTGGGAGCAGACCTTCAGCTCTGTCCCCAGCTGACTAGAGACAGCCATGAACATCCTGGACTCCATCGTCACCCAGGCCGCGTCCATCGCGGCGATCCGGCGCGACATCCACGCACATCCGGAACTGTGCTTCGAAGAGGTGCGCACGGCCGACGTCGTCGCGCAAAAACTTGCCGAATGGGGCATCCCCATCCACCGGGGCCTGGGCACAACGGGTGTGGTCGGCATCGTCAAGAGCGGCAGCAGCAACCGGGCTGTAGGGCTGCGAGCCGACATGGACGCGTTGCCGATGCAGGAGTTCAATACCTTCAGCCACGCCAGCCAGCACCGCGGCAAGATGCACGCCTGCGGCCATGACGGGCACGTCGCCATGCTGCTGGCCGCGGCCCAGCATTTTGCGAAGAATCGGCACTTCGACGGCACGGTCTACCTGATCTTCCAGCCCGCAGAGGAAGGGGGCGGCGGCGCCCGGGAAATGATCAAGGACGGCCTGTTCGAGCAGTTCCCCATGGAGGCCGTGTTCGGCATGCACAACTGGCCGGGTTACGCGGTGGGCAAGTTTGCCGTCAGCGCCGGCCCGGTCATGGCCTCATCGAACGAGTTCAAGATCACCATCCGCGGCAAGGGCAGCCATGCCGCCCTGCCACACAACGGCATCGACCCGGTGCCCATCGCTTGCCAGATGGTGCAAGCCTTCCAGACCATCATCAGCCGCAACAAGAAACCGATCGATGCGGGCGTTGTCTCCGTGACGATGATCCATGCCGGCGAGGCGACCAATGTCGTGCCTGACAGCTGTGAGTTGCAGGGCACCGTGCGCACCTTCACCCTCGAGGTGCTGGACCTGATCGAAAAGCGCATGCAACAGATTGCCAGCCATGTGTGCGCTGCTCACGACGCCACTTGCGAGTTCGAGTTCGTGCGCAACTATCCGCCCACCATCAACTCCGCGGCCGAGGCCGAGTTTGCGCGCGGCGTGATGGCTTCCATCGTCGGCGAAAGCAACGTTGAAGTGCAGGAACCCACGATGGGCGCGGAAGATTTCTCCTACATGCTGCAGGCCAAGCCGGGCGCCTACTGCTTCATTGCCAACGGCGACGGCAGCCACCGCGAAATGGGGCATGGCGCCGGCCCGTGCATGCTGCACAACCCGAGCTACGATTTCAACGACGAACTGATCCCGCTGGGTGCCACTTACTGGGTTCGGCTGGCCGAGGCCTGGCTGTCCAGAGTGCCCGCATGAACGCTGGGGTCGAAGCCTTCTCTGCCTTCTACGCCCAGGCCCGAAGCAAGTTTCTGGGCGCCGCCGCCGCAGCCGAGGTGGCGGTGCAGACCCACCTGCACCCCCTGAAGGGATGCGGCGGCGATGACCTGGCGATGGACATCGTCCTAGATGGTTCGCCCGACGCCCAGCACCTTTTCATCCTGTCGAGCGCGTGCCATGGGGTCGAAGGCTTCTGTGGCAGCGGCGTGCAAGTGCAGGCGCTGCGCGATCCGGCCTGGCGCGCCCATGCCCGCGCACGTGGCGTTGCAGTCCTCTATGTCCATGCTCTCAATCCGTTCGGCTTTTCGCATATCCGGCGGGCGACGCACGAAAACGTGGACCTGAACCGTAATTTCCACGACTTTGGCCGCCCGCTGCCAGTCAATGAAGCGTATCGCGAACTTCAGCCCCTGCTGCTGCCTGACCAGTGGCCGCCGTCGGAGCAAAACGGCGCGTCGATCGCGGCGTACATCAC
>JANYAN010000372.1 GCA_025361305.1 Burkholderiales bacterium | reverse complement strand
GGAAGGCGACGCTGTCCAGGGGCTTGCCGCTGGCGTCCCGCGGCGCCTTCGGGCCCTTGATTTCCACGCCGTCCGGGTTGTTCGAGCCCACGTCGTGCAGCGCCAGCAGGTGGGCCACCACCAGGCCAAGCAGCACCAGCGGCACGGCAATCACGTGGAAGCTGAAGAAGCGATTCAGCGTTGCATCAGACACGACGTAGTCGCCGCGAATCAGCAGCGCCAAGTCGGGACCGATAAACGGAATGGCGGAAAACAGGTTGACGATCACCTGGGCGCCCCAATAGGACATCTGGCCCCAAGGCAGCAGGTAGCCCATGAAGGCCTCGGCCATGAGCACCAGGAAAATCGCGCAGCCGAACAGCCAGACAAGTTCACGCGGCTTGCGGTACGAACCGTAGATCAGGCCACGATACATGTGCAGGTAGACCACGACGAAGAAGGCCGACGCGCCCGTGGAGTGCATGTAGCGCACCAGCCAGCCCCAGGGGACATCCCGCATGATGTACTCGACCGACTCGAACGCCTTGGCGGCGTCGGGCTTGTAATGCATCGTCAGGAAAATGCCGGTGACGATCTGGATCACCAGCACCAGCAGCGCCAGCGAGCCAAAGATGTACCAGAAGTTGAAGTTCTTCGGCGCATAGTATTCCGACATGTGGACGCGATAGGCGTCGAATGCCGTCGGAAAGCGGTTCTCGAACCAATTGGTCAGCTTGGCGACCGCAGGGGCATTGGGGGAAATTTCCTTGAATTCAGCCATGGGGTCCTCAAGCCTTGTTGTCTTCGCCGATCAGCAGCCGGCTGTCTGAAAGGTACATGTGCGGCGGAACCTCAAGGTTGTCCGGCGCGGGCTTGTTCTTGAAGACGCGGCCGGACATGTCGAAGGTCGAACCGTGGCAGGGGCAAAGGAACCCGCCCTGCCAGTCATTGGGCAGCGAAGCCTGCGGCCCCGGCTGGAACTTGTCGGAAGGCGAGCAGCCCAGGTGCGTGCAAATACCCACCACGACCAGCAACTCGGGCTTGATCGAACGCCCTTCGTTGCGGGCATAGGCTGGTGTCAGCTCGTCGGGCTTGCGCTGCGATTTCGGATCGGCCAGCTGGTTGTCCAGCTTGGGCAGATCGGCCAACTGTTCGGGCGTGCGCCGGACGATCCACACCGGCTTGCCGCGCCACTCGACGGTCATTTTCTCGCCCGGTTTAAGGGCCGAGATATCGACCTCCACGGCGGCGCCGGCGGCCTTGGCCCGCTCGGACGGCTGGAAGCTACTGACGAACGGGACGGCGGTGAACGCGCCGCCCACCACGCCGGCGCAGCTGGACGCGATGATCCACGTACGTTTGCTGGCGTCCACTGGGGTGTCACTCATGGGGGTCCTCAAGGATGTCGCTTATTAGGGTCAACCCGCGATTGTAGCTGACCGTTTTCGAGTGTTTCCAGGCCCGCGGTGTGAGGCACCATACGGTTTTGCGCCGATACTTTGTCAACACAAGGGGAATTCAGCAATGTCAATGCTCAAGGAATTCAAGGAGTTCGCGGTCAAGGGCAATGTCGTGGACCTGGCCGTCGGTGTGATCATCGGCGCGGCCTTCGGCAAGATCGTCGACTCGGTCGTCAATGACATCGTCATGCCGCTGGTTGCCTCGGTGGTCGGCAAGCTCGATTTTTCCAGCCTCTTCTTTGTGCTGGGGACCGTCCCGCCGGGCACGGCGACGACACTGGATGCACTGAAGAAGGCGGGCGTTCCCGTGCTGGCCTACGGCAGCTTCATCACGGTGGCGGTGAATTTCGTGATCCTGGCGTTCATCATTTTCCTGATGGTCAAGCAGATCAACCGGCTGCGGCGCGAGGCGCCCGCGCCGGCCGCCCCGCCGGCGGCCCCGCCCGAAGACGTGGTCCTGCTGCGCGAGATCCGCGACAGCCTGCGCCAGCCGCGGACCTAGGAGCCAAGCTGACGGGCGACACGGATCGCCTCGAGCAGGCTGGCCGCATCGGCCTGTCCTGTGCCGGCAAGGTCGAATGCCGTGCCGTGATCGGGGCTGGTGCGTACCAGCGGCAGGCCCAGCGTGACGTTCACCCCTTTGTCGATCCCCAGGTACTTCACAGGGATCAGTCCCTGGTCGTGGTACATCGCCACGACCACGTCGAACTCGCCAGGATTTCCGGGCAAAGCGCGAGAGCGCATGAATACGGTGTCTGGCGCGTAGGGGCCACTGACGTTCATCCCTTCGGCAAGCGCCGCTCGCACGGCTGGCGCGATGACCTCGATCTCCTCGCGTCCGAACAGGCCGCCTTCGCCGGCATGCGGGTTCAGTCCGGCCACACCGATGCGTGGTGCCCGGCCCAGACTGGCCGACAGCGCCGAATGGGTAATGCGCAAGGTCTGGAGCACGTTTTCGAAGGTGACCGCTTCGATCGCGGCACGCAGTGACAGGTGGATACTGACAAGCACCGTGCGCAACTGGGCGCTCACCAGCATCATTCGCACAGGCACCTGTGACACCTGTCGGCCCAGATAGGCGGCCGCCTCGGCCTGCAGCAGTTCGGTGTGGCCCGGGTACGGAACACCGGCCGCGGCCAATGCTTCCTTGTGCAATGGCGCAGTAACCAGCCCTGCGACTTCGCCGCGCAGGGTCGCTCGCGCCGCCCAGACCAGGCACCGCGCCGCCAATTCGCCAGCGGCGGCCTGGACCTGCCCCCAATGCACCAGGGAAGGCTCCTGGCCGACCTGGAGCAACGGGATGCAGCGCGGCGGCGCATCCAGCGCCTCCTGCGCGGATTCGACCAGGGCCACCGGCATGGGAACGGCACTGCCAGCAACCACCGCCGCGGCGCGACGAAGGTGTGCCAGGCCGCCAACCACAAAGCAGCCGCGTGTCAGTTCGGGCGAATCGCGGAAGGCCTTGACAATGATCTCCGGGCCAATGCCGGCAGCGTCGCCGAGGGTGATGGCCAGGGGCTGGATCGGGTTGCTCATGCGGGTGTGTCGATGTCGATGAAGCAGTCACCATTGTCGGCCACGATGCGGTCTACACTTGCAAAATCCAAACTTCGGGCACCCGTAACCCGCCATGCGTCGCTTCTGGCTTCTCTTTTCACAGGCTGTCACCGTCATTCTTGCTGGCTATTTTGTCGTGACAACCCTCAAGCCCGACTGGATCGGCCGGGCCGGGCCGGCCGCGGGTGTCGGCATCTCGCTGACCGAGGCCCCGGCCCTGGTTTCGGGCTCGGTTCCGCTGGGGAGCTTTCGCCTGGCGGCGCAACGCGCCTCGGCCGCCGTCGTCAGCATCAATACCAGCAAGGCACCGGAGCAGCAGGCCCACGCCAATGACCCGTGGTTCCGCTTTTTCTTCGGCGACCAGGCCGGCCAGCCGCAGGTCGGGCTGGGCAGTGGCGTGATCATCGGCGCCGACGGCTACATCCTGACCAACAACCACGTGGTCGAAGGCGCCGACGAGATCGAGGTCGTCCTGAACGACAGTCGCCGTGCGGTTGCCAAGGTAATCGGCACCGATCCCGATACCGATCTGGCCGTGCTCAAGGTCGGGCTAGACCGCCTGCCCGCCATCACACTGGGCAATTCCGACTCGTTGCAAGTGGGCGATCAGGTGCTGGCGATTGGCAACCCGTTCGGGGTGGGCCAGACAGTGACCAGCGGCATCGTCAGCGCCCTGGGCCGCAACCAACTGGGCATCAACACCTTCGAAAACTTCATCCAGACCGACGCGGCCATCAATCCGGGTAATTCGGGTGGCGCGCTGGTCGACGTGAACGGAACGCTGATGGGCGTCAACACGGCGATCTATTCGCGCTCGGGCGGCAGCATGGGAATCGGCTTCGCCATCCCCGTATCCACCGCCAGGCTGGTGCTCGAAGGCATCGTCAAGGACGGCGTCGTCAGGCGTGGCTGGATCGGAGTGGAGCCCGCCGACCTGTCGCCCGAATTGATGGAAACATTCGGTGTCAAGGCCCGGCGTGGCGTGCTGATTACCGGCGTGTTGCAAAACGGGCCGGCAGCGCAGGCTGGCGTGAAGCCTGGCGACGTGATCGTGGAAGTGGCCGGCAAGCAGGTCTCGAACGTGTCGGAGCTGCTGTCTGGCGTTGCTGCGCTCAAGCCCGGGACCGCATCGAAATTCCGGCTGTTGCGACGTGACGACACGGTGGAACTGAACGTGACGCCGGGCCTGCGGCCCAGGCCCAAGGCCCAGCCGCAGCGCTAGGAGCCCGTCGCCGCGTCCTGTTCAGGTGCCCGTGTGTGCTTGACGAACAGCTGGGCTGCGACGATGCCCACTTCATAGAGGCCGCCAACCACCGCAAGCAGGATCAGCATCGAGCCGGCGTCGGGTGGCGTCACCATGGCCGTTCCCACGGCCGCAAGGACCCAGAAATAGCCTCGCCACGCGCGCAACTGGGCGATGCTGACAAAGCCCATGCGAACCACCAGGATCACGGCCACCGGCACTTCAAACGCCAGCCCGAATGCCAGGAACATGCCGATCACGAAGTTCAGGTATTCCTCGATATCGGGGGCCGCGGTAATGCTCTTGGGGGCGAAGCTCTGGATGAATGCGAAGACCTGTCCAAAGACAAAGTAGTAGGAAAACGCAACACCCATGAAAAACAGCAGCGTGCTCGATATCACCAGCGGCAGCACCAGCTTCTTTTCGTGCGAATAGAGGCCCGGCGCAACGAACGCCCAGACCTGGTAGAGCACGACCGGCAGCGCCAGCATGAAGGCCGCCAGAAACAGGATCTTCAGGGGTACGACAAACGGGGAGATGACATTGGTGGCGATCAGCGTCGCCCCCTTGGGCAGATGCGCCACCAACGGCGCGGCCAGCAGATCATAGAGCAGGCTGGGGCCAGGGTAGAACGCCAGCAGCAGGGCCGCAATTCCGATGGCAATCGCTGCCTTGATCAGCCTGTCGCGCAGCTCGACGAGGTGCTGGACGAATGGCTGCTCAGTGCCGGCGAGTTCGTCTTCTTTGTTGGGATCCGACATCAATTGAACTTGTGCGGACGGTAGCGGGCCACGCGGGCCGCGCCCGACAGGGCCTTGGTGCGGATGCCGTTGCGCGCCTTGTACCAGCCGGGTGTGGCACCCTGCTTGAGGCGCCACTTCTTCTTCGGGTGGGTGTAGTGCGGGTACGTAGGCGCCTCGGGCAAGGCCAGCTGGGCGGTGGAACTTGCCTCAGACCATTGCTTTTCGAAATCGGCCGCGCCGGTGCTGATGGAGCTTTCGACATCCCGAGCCGTTCTCTCGACCGTTTCTTTCATCTTGCGCAGTTCGTCCAGGTCCATCGAGCGATTGACCTCGGCCTTGACTTCCGCCACGTAGCGCTGCGCCTTGCCCAGCAGCGTTCCAACGGTGCGCGCCACTCGCGGCAACTTTTCCGGCCCGATGACAATCAATGCCACCGCGCCGATCAGCGCCATCTTCGAGATACCAAGGTCGATCACAGGCTGTACCGGCGTTTCAGGACTTGTTCCTGGCTTCCACGTCGATCGTGGTCTTGTCGGCTTGCCCCGGCACGGTAGCCGACACCTGTTGCGGCGGTACCGGCGTTTCGGGCGCAGAGCCTTCCTTCATGCCGTCCTTGAAGCCCTTCACGGCGCCGCCCAGGTCGGAGCCTATGTTCTTGAGCTTCTTGGTGCCGAAGACCAGCACGATGATCAGCAGAACGATCAGCCAGTGCCAGATGGAAAATGAACCCATGAATTACTCCTGTCAGTCTCGTTTGATTTTAGTCGCCGGTGCGCTTTCGCCACCGCCATGCCCCTGATGCCCGGTGCGCGCTCAGCCTTTGAGCCAGGGCCGCGGCCCGCCCATGACGTGAATGTGCAGGTGCTGAACCTCCTGGCCCCCGTGCGCCCCGGTGTTGATGACAACCCGGTGGCCCCCTTGCGGATACGGCTGGCAGCCTTCCTGGAGCGCCAGCTTCGGGGCCATTGCCAGCATCCTGCCCAGCAGCGGCTGATGCACCTCACTCACGTGCGCGAGCGAGGCGATGTGCGCCTTGGGAACCATCAGGAAATGCACGGGCGCCCACGGATGGATGTCGTGGAACGCCAGGATTTCCTCGTCTTCGTAAACCTTGCGCGAGGGAATTTCGCCCCGGGCGATTTTGCAGAAAATGCAATCGGAACTCACAGCATCGGCTTCCCGTCGGTAAAGCGCAGCCAGCCGCGCAGGCACCGGTAGAGGTACCAAAGCCCGATCACCGTATAGGCCCCGGCGCCGGGCAAGAACAAAAGCAACCACAGGGGCGCAGCCACAACGAGCCACAGCACGGTCCACCAGAAGGTGGCGATCATGTAGTTGTGATGGCTGGCGTAGACCGGGTCGGTTTCATCGGCGCGCTTGATGTAATTGGCGATCAGCGCGATCACGGCGAGCATGCCCCCGCTCGCCCAGGCAAATGTATGCAGCCCATACAGGATATGCATCACGGTCCGGTCGCCGGACGGACGGGCTTCAAAATCGGCGTAGTTGGTTTCGCTCACTCGCCAGCTCCTTCCCGTTGCCGGGCCTTGCGCAGCGCCTTCTCCTCGATCCCGCTGGTGCCTTCACGGCGTTCCAGTTCCGCCACGACGTCGGCGGGCCTGAGGCCATAGTGTGCCAGCGCGATCATCGTATGAAACCACAGATCCGCCACCTCGCCGACCACACGCTGGCGGTCGCCGCCATGGTCGGCATCCTTGGCCGCCATCACGACTTCAGTCGCCTCTTCGCCGATTTTCTTGAGAAAGGCATCAGGGCCCTTGTGCAGCAGCCGGGCGACATAACTGGAATCGGGGTCGCCGCCCTGGCCCGGTTTGCGGCTTTCGATCACGGCGGCCAGCCTTTCCAGTGAATCCGGGGTGGTCATGCTGTTGGCCTGTAAATGGCTTGCGGGTCTTTCAGGACGGGTTCCACGACCTGCCACGCACCATCCTTGTAGAGGTGGAAGAAGCAGCTGTGCCGGCCGGTATGGCAGGCGATCCCGGGCTCATGCCCGAGCTGGGTGACCTTGAGCAGTATCACGTCGTTGTCGCAATCGAGGCGAACCTCGTGAACCGTCTGCACATGGCCGGATTCTTCGCCTTTGTGCCACAGTTTGCCACGGCTACGACTGAAGTAGACGGCCCGGCCAAGCTGTGCCGTCAAGCGCAACGCTTCGCGGTTCATCCAGGCGAACATCAGCACATCATTGCTGCCAAGCTCCTGGGCTATGGCCGGGATCAGCCCCTGTGCATTCCATCTCACTTCATCGAGCCAGTCCATGGCCCTATTGTCGGTGATCTACCGTCTGACCGGAATCCCGCGCTCGGCCATGCGCGTCTTGGCCTGGGCCACGGTGTATTCGCCGTAGTGAAAAATGCTGGCGGCCAGCACGGCATCGGCGCCACCCTGCTGGACGCCATCTGCCAGGTGGTCGAGGGTTCCGACCCCTCCGGAAGCGATCTCCGGCACGCTCACGGCGTCGCTGACTGCACGGGTGAGTTGCAGGTCAAAGCCTGACCGGGTGCCGTCCCGGTCCATGCTCGTGAGCAGGATTTCCCCAGCGCCGCGACCGGCCATCTCGCTGGCCCATTGCACGGCATCCAGGCCGGTGTTGCGCCGGCCGCCATGGCTGTATACGTCCCAGCCCTGCCCACGCAACGCTGCCTCATCGGCTGTGCGACGCTTGGCATCGATCGCCACGACGATGCACTGAGCGCCATACTTGCCCGACGCAGCCGAAATGACCTGCGGATTGGCGATCGCAGCCGAATTGAAGCTGGTCTTGTCGGCACCGGCATTGAGCAGCCGGCGCACGTCTTCCACGGTGCGAACACCCCCGCCCACGGTCAGGGGGATGAAAACCTGCGACGCCACTGCCTCGATGATGTGCAAGATGAGGTCACGCCCGTCGCTGGTGGCCGTGATGTCCAGAAAGGTGAGTTCGTCGGCCCCTTCCAGGTCATAGCGCTCAGCAATTTCCACCGGATCACCGGCGTCGCACAGTTCAAGAAACTGCACACCCTTGACGACGCGTCCGCCTTTGACGTCCAGGCAGGGTATAATGCGTTTGGTTAGCATGGTTTTTATCTGATTCCTTTTTTTGTTTAAAGGGTGCCCGGTTCACCCGCTTCGCCCGATTTCTCAGGGCGGGGCGGTGTGCAACCGGCTTGTTGGGAACCGCCTCTATTTTTACTATTTGACAGGCTGTAAGATATAACTTACATTGTTTGTAATGCTAACAGAGCCATTCAGAATAGCGTACTACACTGACGAAAACGGGAACAAACCATTCCCGGAATGGTTTG
>JANYAN010000362.1 GCA_025361305.1 Burkholderiales bacterium | reverse complement strand
CGAGCTGGCGCCTGGCGCCACCGGGCTGCGCATCCAGAGCCGGCTCAACGGCCAGGTGATGCAGGACGCGAACACCAGCGACATGATTTTCAGCGTGGCCGAGACCATCGCCTTGCTGGCTGAGTGCATGACGCTGGAGCCGGGTGACGCAATCATCATGGGTACGCCGGCCGGTGTGGGACAGGCCCGCACGCCGCCCGTGTGGATGAAGGCTGGCGATGTGATCGAGATCGAAATCGAGAAGATCGGCACGTTGCGCAACCCGATCCTCGCCGAGGGCGTGTAGTGCCGGAGGTCTTCGACGTCGCGATCGTCGGCTTCGGGCCGGCGGGGGTCGTCGCTGCCGCGCTGCTCGGGCAGGCCGGCCTGAAGGTCCATGCCTGCGATCGCATGGAAGCGGTCCACCAGATCCCTCGGGCTATCGCGCTGGACCACGAAATCATGCGGGTGTTCCAGCAGCTCGGCGTGGCTGATGCTGTCAGGCCCTACTGTGAACCGTTCACTCCGTCCGAGTACTTCGGCGTCGACGGCCAGCTGATCCGCCGCATGACCATGGTCGAGCCGCCCTACCCGCAGGGTCACACGCCGTCGATCGTCTTCACTCAGCCGCAAGTCGAGCGTGTGTTGCGAGAGCGGGTGGCGCAGCTTTCGAACGTCACAGTGGCCCTTGGCACTGAAGTGACGGATCTCGTGCAGGACGAGGGGGGCGTGACCGTGACCCTGCGCCGCGCGAATGAAACCGGGCGGACGATCCGCGCGCGTTGGGCCATCGCCTGCGATGGCGGTGCCAGCGAGGTACGCGGCATGGTTGGCATCGAACTCGAGGATCTCGGCTTCGACGAACCCTGGCTCGTCGTCGATGTGCTCGTCAACGAGCGCGGCCTGGCCAGGCTTCCAAAGACCAGCGTCCAATACTGCGAGCCCGAGCGGCCGTGTACGCTGGTGATCGGCCCGGGGAACCACCGCCGTTGGGAGATCTCGCTCAAGCCTGGCGAGGACCCCATGCAGGCCGCTACACCCGAAGGCACCTGGAAGCTTCTCAGCCGATGGCTGACGCCGCAAGACGGTACGCTGTGGCGACAGTCGAGCTACCGCTTCCATGCGCTGGTTGCGCAGCGGTGGCGCGAAGGGCGCGTCTTCTTGGCGGGCGACGCCGCGCACATGCAGCCGCCATTTCTCGGCCAGGGGATGTGTCAAGGCATCCGCGATGTGAGCAATCTGGCGTGGAAGCTCGCCGCGGTCGTGCAGGGCCACGTGCATGGACAGGCCGCGCAGCGCCTGCTGGACAGCTATGGGATAGAGCGCAAGCACCATGTGCGAGAGCTGACCACACGCATCAAGAATATTGGCGAGGTGATCTGCCAACGCGACATGGCGATGGCGCGCGAGCGTGACACCAAGCTGCTTGCCGATTGCGGCGGTGTCGTCAAAGACACGCCGCGCCAGGACATCCTGCCGCGCATCGACAGCGGCTTGCTTGGTGTGCGCGACACCAGCGGCCGCGGCACGCTGTTCCCGCAGCCGAAGCTCGAAGGCGGAGTGCTGATGGACGAACGCTTCGGCAACGGGTGGCGGCTGGTCGTGGACGAGACGATTGCCGCTCCTGTTTCAGACGAGACACTGAGGGTTGTCGCGCTCGGCTCGAGCGAGGTACGAGAACTCGAAGGCGTGGTTGCCTCGTGGATGAAGCGCCATGCTTGCCACGCAGCCCTGATCCGCCCCGACAACCATGTCTTCGCAACGGCGGCGAGCTCTGACGAACTCCCAGCCGTGTTGACTGAGTACCGGGCAGCGCTGGCGTAAATCCACCCGCATCCCAATTTCTAATCCATACCCAGAGGTACATGATGAAAAGACGCAACTTCACTCTCGGCCTGGCAAGTGCAACCTTGCTTGCAAGCTCACGGCAAGCGCTTGCCCAGACCTGGCCCGACCGGCCCATCAAGTGGGTGCTTTCCCAGCCGCCGGGTTCTGGCCCCGACAACGTTGCACGGCTACTGTCCGACCGCCTGACGCGGGCTTGGGGGCAAACGGTCGTCATCGACAACAGGCCAGGCGGCCAGAACGCCATTGGCGCACAGGCCGCTGCGCGGGCGCCGGCTGACGGCTACACCTTCTACTTCGCGACGACGGCGGCGCTGGTCACCAATCCGCTGCTCTTCAAGCAATTGGGCTATGACCCGCAAAATGATTTTGTCCCGGTCGCCTTCATTGCGCGCAGCCCTTTCGCCGTGCTGGTCAGCGTCGATTCGCCCGTCAAGACCATTGAGGAATTGATCGCGCGGTCCAAAGCCGACAAGGGCAAGTTCACCATCGGCAACGAAGGACCGCGCACGTTCAGTGGCATGATTGCCCGCCTGTTCAACGCCCGGACACGGGCCGAGGCGAATCTGGTCCCTTACGCCAATATCGGCGTCGGAACACAAAGCCTGATGGGGGGGCATATCGATGCCCTGGTGGCCGACCTGGCATCCACAGCCCAGTTTGCCAAGCAGGGGAAGCTTCGGGTGCTTGCGACGACGGCGTCCAGTCGCGTCGCAGGCTGGGACGACGTTCCCACCCTGGCCGAGAAGCTCACGGGGTTCGATATGGTCGGCTGGTTTGCCATCGTGGCGCCTGCCGGAACCCCCAAGCCAATGATCGAGCGGGTCAACCGCGACGTCAACATGCAGCTCAATGACAAGGACGTTGCCGCCCGAATCGGCGTGATCGGCCCCGTCGTGGACGGCAGCATGAGCCCGGAGGCCGTTGGCGTCTTCTTGCGCAATGAAGTCAGCAAGTGGCGCGACATCGTGAAGGAGATTGACATCCTTCCGGAGTGAGTGACGCAAAATAGTGAGTTCCATGAGCAAATTATCTGAAGCTGAGGTTGCACTGTACAACCTGCAGGGTTGGGTCAAGCCCCGGTTCCGGCTGCCTGCCGACCGCGTGGGCTCCATGCGCGACGCGCTGGACGAATTGATCCGCCGCAACCCCGACGTCAGGCCGGAGAAGCTGGTTTCCGCGCACATCGAGGGCGACAACGGCGAAGGAGTCCGTGGCAGCGCGGCCTTTCTGGATCTGGCGCGCGATCCGCAGATCGTGGAACTTGTTTCCGGCGTCATCGGCGAGGATGTGATCCTGTGGGGCTGCCACGTGTTCTGCAAGCCGGCCGGCGATGGCTATGAGACGCCATGGCACCAGGACGGCCACTATTGGCCGATGCGCCCGTTGGCGACATGCACCGTGTGGGTGGCTCTTGAACCGTCCAACGTAGAGAACGGGTGCCTGCGTGTCATTCCGGGTTCGCATCGGCCGCGTGCCCTGTATGAGCATCTGCATGAAGATCGGGCAGAACTGACGCTGAACCAGCGCATGGCATCGGGGACCTTCGATGAGTCGCAGGGCGTCGACGTGGAGCTCGAGCCGGGAGAAATGTCATTGCACGACGTCTACATGATCCATGGCGCCCGAGCGAACACCTCCACCAAGAGGCGCACCGGTGTCGCCCTGAGATACATGCCATCCACATCGGTGTTCCACCGCACGTTGAAGCCCGTCGACGGCAAGACCGGCGTCGCGGTGAATTTCGCCCACCGGCCTCTGTGGTTATTGAGTGGAGTGGACCGCAGCGGGCAGAACGACTTCACAATCGGCCACCGCCCGAGCTAATGAAAGGACAGGTCATGATCTTCAGAACTGCGCTTCTCGCGATTGCCACTTCCACCGCACTGATCTGTAGCCAGAGCTTCGCTCAGGCGCTGACACCTGTCAGGATTCGCGGGGAAATTACCGCGGTCGACGCGATGACACTGACCGTGCGACGTCAGGGGGGAGAGACGGTACAGATCGCGCTCAAGCCCGACCAGGCCGTCGGCTCCGTCAAGAAGCTGATGCTGGCCGACATCACGCCGGGTTCGTTCATCGGGACCGCGACGAAAACCACACCTGACGACAAGCTGATCGCGATGGAAATTCTTGTGTTTCCCGAAGCCGCTCGCGGGAGCGGCGAGGGCCACTACCCGTGGGATCTGGCGCCCGGCAGCATGATGACCAATGCGAATGTGGATGCCGTGGTGGCGGGCGTGGAAGGCCGTGTCCTGAAGCTGTCTTACAAGGGCGGCAGCAAGGACGTGATAGTGCCGGAAGACGTTGTGGTTGTAACGCCGGCACCCGCGTCACGGGCCGATTTGCTGGTTGGCAAGAGGGTGTTCATGATCGCGACTGGCGTTTCGCCAAACTTGAGCGCAGGCAGAATAACCGTGGAAAAAGACGGGGTCGCTCCACCCATGTGAGCCGACGGCATGCGCCGCATCGCCGCCGCCAATTCCTGGCTGATCTGCAGTGCCCCTGTGGCGGCTGCGCAAGCCGCGGGGCGTCCGATCGTGGCGCTGGAATCGACCATCATTGCCCACGGCATGCCCTATCCGGACAACGTTCGGACGG
>JANYAN010000348.1 GCA_025361305.1 Burkholderiales bacterium | reverse complement strand
CTGTCTTTTTTGCGTCCTTTGCGTAGTTTTTGCGTCCTCTGCGTCCGGCTGCTGTATTTGGTTATCATTCAATCTCACGTAACTAGGCACCGTGCACATGGCCGAGAAAAAAGGCTCCTCCAGCGAAAAAACACTTTACTGCTCGTTCTGCGGCAAGAGCCAGCACGAGGTAAAGAAGCTGATCGCCGGGCCGTCCGTCTTCATCTGCGACGAATGCATCGACCTGTGCAACGAAATCATCCGCGACGAGTTGCCCGCCGGCGACGAAACGCGTGAGGCGCGTGGCGATCTGCCTACACCCAGCGAGATAAAGACCAATCTTGACAACTACGTGATCGGCCAGGAAACGGCTAAGCGGACTCTGTCGGTGGCCGTGTACAACCATTACAAGCGGTTGCGCCACAAGGAAAAAGCCAAGAAGGACGATGTCGAGCTCACCAAGAGCAACATCCTGCTGATCGGCCCCACCGGTTCGGGCAAGACGCTGCTGGCCCAGACGCTGGCCCGCATGCTCGACGTGCCGTTCGTCATGGCCGACGCCACCACGCTGACCGAGGCCGGCTACGTGGGCGAGGACGTCGAGAACATCATCCAGAAGCTGCTGCAAAGCTGCAACTACGAGGTCGAGAGGGCCCAGCGCGGCATTGTCTACATCGACGAGATCGACAAGATTTCGCGCAAGTCCGACAACCCTTCCATCACCCGCGACGTGTCGGGCGAAGGCGTGCAGCAGGCGCTGCTCAAGCTGATCGAAGGCACCATGGCCAGCGTACCGCCCCAGGGCGGGCGCAAGCACCCGAACCAGGATTTCCTGCAGATCGACACGACCAACATCCTGTTCATCTGCGGCGGCGCCTTCTCGGGGCTTGAAAAGGTCATCGAACAGCGCACCGAGGCGTCCGGCATCGGTTTTGGCGCGACCGTCAAAAGCAAGGCGCAGCGCAGCCTGACCGACGTGTTCCGCGAAGTCGAGCCGGAAGACCTCATCAAGTTCGGGCTGATTCCCGAGCTGGTGGGCCGCATGCCGGTGGTCGCCACGCTGACCGAACTGAGCGAGGATGCACTGGTGCAGATCCTGACCGAGCCCAAGAACGCGCTGGTCAAGCAGTACGGGAAGCTGCTTGCCATGGAGGGCGTGGACCTCGAAATTCGCCCCAATGCGCTCAAGGCCATTGCCCGCAAGGCCCTGGCCCGCAAGACCGGTGCGCGCGGCCTGCGCTCGATCCTGGAGCAGTCGCTCATCGACACGATGTTCGAGCTGCCCAACACCGCCAACGTGGACAAGGTGGTGGTCGACGAATCCACCATCGAAGAGAGCAAACCGCCCTTGCTGGTGTACCGCGAAGCGGCCAGAAAGGCCTGAGGCGGCCCGGCAGGGTTGAAAATGCCCTATTCCGGTCCATATTCGGCTGGTAACCCAAAGGATTTGCATGTCAGGCCATACCAATCTGCCCGCTACCCCGATCGACCTGCCGCTGCTTCCCCTTCGCGATGTGGTGGTTTTTCCGCACATGGTCATTCCGCTGTTCGTGGGCCGCCCCAAGAGCATCAAGGCGCTGGAAGCTGCCATGGAGGCCGAAAGGCGCATCATGCTGGTGGCCCAAAAGGCGGCGGCCAAGGATGAACCGTCGGTGTCCGACATGTTCGAGGTCGGCTGCGTCTCCACCATCCTGCAGATGCTCAAGCTCCCGGACGGCACCGTCAAGGTGCTGGTCGAAGGCCAGCAGCGCGCCCGCGTGAACCGCATCGAGGAAGGCGAAGAGCATTTCAGCGCCAATGTGACGCCGGTCGAGGCAGGCGTGCACGAACAGAAATCCAGCGAGATCGAGGCGCTGCGCCGCGCCGTGATGCAGCAGTTCGACCAATACGTCAAGCTGAACAAGAAGATCCCGCCCGAGATCCTCACCTCCATTTCCAGCATCGACGATCCCGGCCGCCTTGCCGACACCATCGCCGCGCACCTGCCGCTCAAGCTGGACAACAAGCAGATCGTGCTGGACCTGGCCGATACCAAGCTGCGCCTGGAGAACCTGTTCGAGCAGATCGAGCGCGAGGTCGACATCCTGAACGTCGACAAGAAGATCCGCGGGCGCGTCAAGCGCCAGATGGAGAAGAACCAGCGCGACTTTT
>JANYAN010000313.1 GCA_025361305.1 Burkholderiales bacterium | reverse complement strand
GCAAGCCTTCGTACATGATCGTGGCCATGCCACCGATCAGAGGGCCGTAGACGATGTAGCTGTGGCCGACGACCCAGCCGATATCGCTGGTGGAAAAATACGTCCCGCCCGGCTCGCCCTGGAAGATGTACTTCATGCTGGCCGCCAGCGCGACCGTGTAGCCGCCTACATCGCGTTGCACGCCCTTGGGCTGGCCTGTGGTGCCGCTTGTGTAGATCGTGTAGCTGATGTCGGTAGCCTGCAGCCACACGCAGGGAACCTGCGCATCTAAATGGCGCTCACGCAATTGCGCCCAATCGTGGTCGCGCCCGGCGACGCGTTCCATCGGTGCCAGGCCACGATCTGCCAGCAATACGGCTTCGGGCTTGTGGCTGGACAGGCGGATCGCCTCGTCCAGCAGCGGCTTGTAGGCCATGACCTTGCCTCCGCGAGAACCGGCGTCGGCGCTGATGACCAGCCTGGGGCCGGCATCCTCGATGCGTGATGCCAGCGATACCGAGGCGAAGCCGCCGAACACCACCGAGTGGATCGCGCCAATGCGCGCGCAGGCCAGCATCGCGAACACGGCTTGCGCGATCATGGGCATGTAAATCAGAACGCGGTCGCCCTTTTGCACCCCCAGCGCCAGCAGCATCGCGGCCGTGCGCTGCACTTCAGAGTGAAGCTGGCGAAACGTGTAGGTGGTTTCTTCGCCCGTCTCGGTGGACACATAGATCAGCGCGGCCTGATCGGGCCGGTCCCGCAGGTGCCGGTCGACCGCATTGTGGCACAGATTGGTGGTCCCGCCGACATACCAGTTGACAAATGGAGGCTTGCTGTAGTCGCAGATCGTCTGGGGCGGCGTATGCCAGTCGATGAGCTTGGCCTGGTCGGCCCAGAAGGCGTCGCGGTCGTCGATCGAACGGCGGAAGAATTCTGCGTAGGGGCCGTTTGCGGTCCCGGCGTCACTGATGGCCATGCTGGTCTCCGGATTGATTGGATGAGCCGCCGTGGGGTCGGCGTATCAGCCTATTTTCACCACCAACCTGCCACGAACCTGACCCGCCATCAGCTCGGCAGCACCCGCCGCCGCCTGCTCCAGGGACAACTCGTGGGTCATGGATTCCAGGCTGACTGGATCGAGGTCGCGCGCGAGCCGGGCCCAGGCTTCCTGCCGGCGCGCCAGCGGCGCCATTACGCTGTCGATGCCCGCCAGCGTGACACCACGCAGGATGAAAGGCATCACCGTTGCCGGGAAATCGGCGCCCTGGGCTAGACCGCACGCTGCCACGACACCACCGTAGCGCGTCTGCGCGCAGGCATTGGCCAGGGTATGCGAGCCCACAGCATCCACGACGCCGGCCCAGCGCTCTTTTTGCAAAGGCTTGCCGGGCACCGTTAGTTCGGCGCGGTCGATGATGGCGCTGGCACCCAGGGCCTTCAGGTAGGCCTCTTCCGCATGCTTTCCAGTAGCGGCGATCACCGTGTAGCCCAGTTTGGCCAGCAGGGCCACCGCCACGCTTCCGACGCCGCCGGTGGCGCCAGTGACAAGAACCTCGCCGTCAGACGGACGCACACCGTACCGTTCGGGTGCCAGCACGCAAAGCATCGCGGTGTAGCCCGCGGTTCCGATCGCCATCGCCTGGCGCGGGGTGAACGCCGCGGGCAGTCTGACCGGCCAGTCACCCTGCAGCCGGGCGCGCTGCGCCATCAGTCCCCAGCGGGTTTCTCCCACACCCCAGCCGTTATGGACGAACCGATCGCCCACCTTCCATTGCGGGTGGGCCGACTCCAGCACCGCACCGCTGCCGTCGATACCGGCCACCATGGGCCATTGCCGCACAACCGGCCCCTTGTTGGTGATTGCCAGCCCATCCTTGTAGTTGAGCGTCGAGTAATCCACCTGGACCAGCAAATCGCCGGGTGGAAGCTGCGACTCGTCCAGTTGGACCACTTGCGCGGAAAACCCCGCGTCGGACTTGGTCAGCTGCAGGGCCTTGAACATCGGTTCTCCTTTGAGACGTTACTTTTTCAACAGGGCCAGGACATCACGAAACATCGGATGGTCAGCCGTGCGCAGCCACTCGAAGGCGACCATTTCAGTCGTCAGCAACTCGGCACCAGCAGCTGCCAGACGGTCGAATGCAGCGTCGCGATTGCGCTCGGTGCGCGAGCTGCAGGCATCGGTGACGACCCAGACGTCGAACTCCTCATCCAGAAGGTCCAGCGCCGTTTGCAGCAGGCAAACATGGGTCTCGCAACCGGCCAAGACGACCGTGTTGCGCTGCGGCGGCTCGGGCGGCGGCCTTTGCAGGTGCTTGGGCAGACTGCGGGCGTTGCCACCCTGAGTCGGTGGCGCCGCCGGTCGGAGCCATTGCGTCAGCCCGTCCGCACAGGCACTGAAATGCATCTTGGACAGCGTCCTGGCGCATTGCACCCGCACTTCGGGAACGTTTTCGCCCAGGCCGGCCGGATTCTCTTCGGTTCCCCACACCGGTACCTCGAACCGCCTGGCGATTTGCCCGAGCCGCACGGCGTTTCGAATGACGGTGCCACCCTCGTGAATTGAGGGCATTAGGCGAGCCTGGTAGTCGACCAGCACCAATTGGCATTCGGAGGCATCGAGCAGCATGGGCGTTTCCTTGGGTTGCACCCGATTATTCCAGCGTGATTAAATCGGCGGCGCCCGCATGAACAAAATAGATAACTATATTTATATAAATCAACCAGTTATGAGCCAAATCTAACTTGACTTCTAGGATGATATTGCGATAAGCTCGCGCCCAATGTCCAGATGGCTCTGCATTCTTCTGATGGCGTTCTGTGTTGGCGCACAGGCCGCGCCGGTCGCGGCTGCGGAAGATGACGTAGGCCGATTCATCTCAAACAAGGGCCTGCTCGGCCGGCTCGAGCAGGTTCGCAGCAGCGTCACCGACAAGGCCTCCGAGCTTGTATTCACGGCGATGGGCTTCCTCGGAGTGCCGTACAGGCGCGGCGGCAGCACGGCCGATACCGGGTTCGATTGCAGCGGCTTTGTTCGGGCAATGTACGAGCAGACCCTGGGTCTGGTGCTGCCACGCCGCGCCAACGAGCAGGCCGCCGCCACGCAGAAGATCGACAAGCAGGACCTGCAGCCGGGCGATTTGGTGTTTTTCAACACCATGCGCAGCGCCTTCAGCCATGTGGGCATCTACGTAGGCGACGGCAAGTTCATCCACTCGCCCAGGCCAGGCGCCCAGGTGCGGGTTGAAGACATGGGTGGGAACTACTGGCAACACCGGTTCGATGGTGCCCGTCGGGTCGCTGGGTCCGCTATCGGCTTACCACTGGACGCAGCCACCCAGCCCTGATAGGTACCATGGCGCGTGCTCAGCGCCGCGGCGGCGGCACATCCGTACACGTCCCGTGCGCAATCTCTGCGGCCATGCCGATACTTTCGCCCAGCGTCGGGTGCGGATGGATGGTCTTGCCAATGTCGACTTCGTCGGCTCCCATCTCGATGGCCAGCGCCACTTCGCCGATCATGTCGCCGGCATGGGTGCCGACAATGCCGCCGCCCAGAATGCGGTGGGTCTTGGCGTCGAACAGCAGTTTGGTGTAGCCCTCGTCACGCCCGTTCGCTATCGCACGGCCGGACGCCGTCCATGGGAACAGGCCTTTCTTGACTTGCACGCCTTCGGCCTTCGCCTGGTCTTCCGTGAGGCCCACCCAGGCGACCTCCGGATCAGTGTAGGCAACACTGGGAATCACCCGGGCATTGAAGGTGGCGCGCCGCAACGCTTCGTCGCCGTTCATTTCTCCCGCGGCGACTTCGGCGGCCACGTGCGCTTCGTGCACCGCCTTGTGGGCCAGCATCGGCTGCCCCACGATGTCCCCGATCGCGAAGATGTGCGCCACATTGGTTCTCATCTGGATGTCTACCGGAATGAAGCCGCGGTCTGTCACTGCCACGCCAGCCTTGTCGGCGGCAATCTTCTTGCCGTTGGGACTGCGACCCACCGCCTGCAGGACCATGTCGTAGAGTTGCGGCCCCTTGGGCGCGGCCTCGCCTTCGAATTTCACCAGGATGCCGTCCCGGGTGGCCTCGGCCCCGACGGTCCTGGTCTTGAGCATGATGTTGTCAAAGCGGGGGGTGTTCAGCTTCTGCCACACCTTGACCAGATCGCGGTCGGCGCCCTGCATCAGGCCGTCCAGCATCTCCACCACGTCCAGCCGCGCGCCCAGTGTCGAATACACCGTACCCATTTCCAGGCCGATGATGCCGCCCCCCAGGATCAGCATGCGCTTCGGGTCGGTGCCCAGGGTCAGGGCTCCGGTTGAATCGACGATGCGTGGATCGTCGGGCATGAAGGGCAAGCGCACGGCCTGGGAGCCGGCGGCAATGATGCAGTTCCTGAACTTGATGGTCTGGCTCTTGCCGGTCTTTTCCTGGGCGCTGCCGGTAGTCTCTTCCAACCGCACGTGAAACGGGTCCAGGAAAGCGCCGCAACCGCGCACGATCGTCACCTTGCGCATCTTGGCCATGGCCGCCAGGCCGCCGGTCAGCTTGGCGACCACCTTGTTCTTGTGCGCCAGCAGCTTGGCTCGATCGACCGTCGGTGCACCAAAGCTCACCCCCAGCGCCGAAAAGTGTTTCACTTCGTCCATCACGGCTGCCACGTGGAGCAGTGCCTTGGAGGGGATGCACCCGACATTCAGGCAGACACCGCCGAGAGTGGCGTAGCGCTCGACCAGCACCACCTTCATGCCCAGGTCGGCCGCGCGAAAAGCCGCGGAATAGCCGCCTGGCCCGGCGCCAAGCACCAGCATGTCGCACTCGAGGTCGGCCCCACCCGCGTAGCTCGCTGCCGCTGTCACCGATGCCGGCGCGGGCGCCGCCTTGGGAACCGCCACTGTAGTTGACGGCGGCGGCGCTACCGCCGATTGCGCATCCGACGACTCGATAACGGCCAGCACCGACCCCTCGGCCACCTTGTCGCCAAGTTTGACCCTGAGCTCCTTGATGACACCGGCGTGACTGGACGGAATCTCCATCGAAGCCTTGTCACTTTCGACCGTGACCAGGGATTGCTCGGACTTGATGCTGTCGCCGGGCTTGACTAGCAGTTCGATCACGGCGACTTCGGAGAAATCACCAATGTCCGGCACCTTCACTTCGATCAGGCTCATTTCGTCTCTTTCATCTTTATCGTGAACACGTCGGCCGGCCCGGCCGAATTGCGGTCGAACTCGCAGCCCGCGACAACGCCGGCCTCGGCAATTTCCCGCGCCGTCCTGGCCTTGGCGTAGATCGCATGCATTGCCCCCAGCGCGAAGCTGCGGCCCGAGCCGATGCCCCAGAACTCCTTGAACTCGAACACTTCGCGGTAGCTGTAGAGACCATAAATTCCGGTTTCGTTTGCAATCACCACGCTGAACTGGCTGGATTCATACGGGTCGGTGTCCTCTTCCTTGGTCTGCAGGAAGAAGTTTTCCTTCAGGTACGGATGCAGCTTGGTGAAGGTGTCGAACACCTCGTCCTTGCTGCCTAGCCGAAGCGTTTCGTGGGGCATCGCGTTCATGGCCTTGCGCAGCACGGGAAAGTGGGCAACCGTGCCGGCCATGCCGACATAGCTCGGCCCGGCATCCGTGTCCACCTTGAATATCTTGGTGTTGCTCTCGAACCTGTGGCCCAGGCGCGTATCCCCGAAAGTCACCAGCGTGTCGGCCGCCATCGCGACCTGTCCGGCCTTCTTTACGACGACGACCGTCGTCATGCGCTGCGCTCCCGCTGGGTCACAGCAGCACGCGGCGGAAGTCCGCCAGGATCTGGCCGAGGTAGGCGTTGAAGCGGGCGGCCGAAGCGCCGTCGACCACCCGATGATCCCAGGACAGCGACAGCGGCAGGATCAGGCGCGGCTGAAACTGCTTGCCGTCCCACACGGGCTCGGTCTGGCTCTTGCAGACACCCAGGATGGCAACCTCGGGCGCATTGATGATTGGAGTGAAATACCGCCCACCTATCCCACCGAGCGACGAGATGGTGAAGCAGGCGCCTGACATGTCGGCCGGGCTGAGCTTGCCCTCGCGCGCCTTGCCCGCGAGTTCACCCATTTCCTTTGAGATCTGCAGCACGCCCTTCTTGTCGGCGTCCTTGATGACCGGCACAACCAGTCCGTTGGGCGTGTCGGCGGCAAAGCCGATGTGGTAGTAGCCCTTGAGGACCAACTGGTCGCCATCAAGCGAGCTGTTGAAATCGGGAAACTTCTTAAGTGCTGCGACGCAGGCCTTGATCAGGAAGGCCAGCATTGTCACCTTGACGCCCGCCTTCT
>JANYAN010000301.1 GCA_025361305.1 Burkholderiales bacterium | reverse complement strand
CACCATCAGCGGCAGGAAATCGGTGGCGCCGCCAATCGGCGCCGAGCCGTGCTTGGGGCCGGCCTGGCCGAATCGCGCCAGGTCGGAAGCGACGGAGAAGTCGCAGGCCATGCCGATTTCCTGGCCGCCGCCGATGCGCATGCCGTTGACCCGGCAGATCACTGGCTTGTCGGCCACCAGCAGCGCGGTGACCATGTCATTGAACAGGCGCAGGTACTGCCGGTATTCCTGCGGCTGGCCGGCGTAGTATTCGGCATATTCCTTGGTATTGCCACCGGTGCAGAAGGCCTTGTCGCCGGCGCCGGTGAAGACGATGCAGTTGACGTCGCGTGCGTTCGATGCGGCACGCAGCGCCAGGATGACGCCTTTGACCATGTCGGTCGTGTACGAGTTGTACTGCGAGGGGTTGTCCAGCGTGATCCAGGCGTTGAACAGCCCCGGCACGACGCTGCCGTCCGGCTGGCGGGCCGGCCGCTTCTCGTAGCGCACGCCGGGCTTGGCCATGTCGTCCACGAGGTCGTGGTTCTTGAAGTCGAGCATCGGGGGGAAGCAGTCGGGTGCGTTCATGGTTTCTCCTCGGGAGTAAAAGTCAAAATCAAAGTCAAACTACCGGACTCACGGCACCAGCACCGCGCGCTTGCGGATGTCGTGGCGGTGCACGGATTCGAAAACGGCGTTGATGACTTCCAGCGGGTGCAGCTCGACAAAGGGAGCGATTTGCACCTTGCCGTCCAGGACCAGGTCCAGGGCCGCCGGGTAGTACTCTGGCGGACATCCCCAGTTGCCCAAGGCGCGCGCGTCGAAGGCCATCAGGTTGGACAAGCGGATCTCGACTTTGTCCATGGTGAAGCCGACCACCGACAGGGTGGCACCGTGCACCAGCAGTCCATAGGCCGTGAGCTGGCCCGCCGCGCTGCCTGAGCACTCGAAGATGAACCATTCGGTGCTGCGCAAGCCCTGCTCGCGGGCGAATGCTTTGACTGCGGCCTTGATCGCCTTGGCGTCGAGTCGCCGGCTGTTAAGCGTCAGGGCAGCGCCGTGTTGCGCGATGGCGGCCAGTTTGGTGTCGTCGACGTCGATCGCGACGACCTTGGCCCCGAAGGCGTTCGCCACCTGGACGCAGTAGCCACCTACCCCGCCGGCGCCCACCACGATGGCCAGGCTGCCTGCGGTCACACCTGCGCGGCGAACCGCCTGGTAGGGGGTGGTCAGCGCGTCCGCGACGATGGAGACTTGCGCCAGTTCGAGCCCGGCGCGGGCCAGTCGGGCGGGATCCACCTCGCACAGGCCGCGGCCTGGCACCACGATGTGCGAAGCGAAGCCACCCTGGATATCATTGCCCGGCATTTTCTGGGCCCGGCAGATGGTGGCCAGGCCGCGCCGGCACAGGTCGCATTCGCCGCAGGGCAGCACGGCCGGCACGATCACCGATTTCCCTAGCCAGCCCTGTGCGCCATCGCCCGTTTCGACCACACGTCCGCTGATTTCGTGGCCCAGCGCCAGCGGCAGCGGCTGGTTGGTGCGCACGCCGTCGTAGAGATAACCCAAATCGGTGTGGCAGACACCGCAGCCTGCGATGGCCACCACGACCTCGCCGGCTTGCGGGGCGGCCTGGAACGCGGCGCGCACCAACGGCGAGTTGGGCGCGGTCATCAGCCAGCGGCGGGCGTCGATGCTCATGTAGCAGGCCTTTCGGAGGCAATGTGGTAAAGCGGTACCGCATTGCGTATTTAGATGAATTGTGGTGACGCTTGTCCGAGAGAACCTTGATCCAGGTCAAGGTATGGAGGCCGTTCAGACCGTTTACTTGGCTCCTGTGACGCCCAGGAGCAACGCGTGGATACCTCCCAGAACACCGAAAAGCGGGACCGCATGACCGGTGTGGCCCATCAACCGCCACCCGCTCGCGGCCTGTCGATCGCCATTGCCGGCAGTGGCGGCAGCGGCGTCATGACTGCCGGCACCCTGCTGCTCGAGGCCGCAGCCCAGGCCGGCCTGTACGGCCTCATGGTGCGCACCAGCGGGCCGCAAATCCGCGGCGGCGAGGCGGCGGCCCTGTTGCGCCTGGCACCTTCGCCACAGGAGTCGCTGGACGACCGGTTCGACCTGCTGCTGGCCATCGACTGGCAGAACGTCTACCGCTTCGCCGACGAGATCCCGCTGGACGCTGCCAGCCTGCTGATTGGCGACGTCGACAGTGGCGACGTGCCTGAGGTGTTCCTGCGCAGCGGCGCCCGGCCGGTGCAACTGCCTCTGAAGAAAATGGCCAAGGCCATTCCCGGCAGCTGGATCAACATGCTGGCGCTGGGTCTGGCCGGCGCCTTCGCCGGCATCCCGGCGGCAGCGTTGGAAGCGGCCGTGCAAAAGGGCTGGAAGCGTCCCCGCGAAACGCTGGAGGCAAACCTTCAGGCCCTGGGCGCCGGCATGGCAGCGGCTGCGGGTCTGGGCAATCTCCCCGGCGCGGGCGCGGCAGCAGCGGGCAACGCCAGGCGCTGGATCGTCAGCGGCAACGAAGCCGCCGGCTACGGCGCCCTGCGCGGCGGCGTGCGTTTCGTGGCGGCCTACCCGATCACGCCGGCCACCGAAATGCTCGAGTGGATGGCTCCAGCGCTGGCCAAGGTAGGTGGAACCTTGCTGCAGGCCGAAGATGAACTGGCCTCGGTCAACATGATCATCGGAGCCTCCTTCTCCGGCGTGCCCTCGCTGACGGCGACGGCGGGCCCGGGTCTGGCGCTGATGACCGAGGGCATTGGCCTGGCCGTCGCCGCCGAAGTACCCATCGTCGTGGTCGACGTGATGCGCGGCGGGCCGTCCACCGGTATCCCGGCCAAGAGCGAACAAAGCGACCTGTCCTTCGCGGTCAGCGGTTTGCACGGTGATGCACCGCGGCTGGTGCTGGCGCCAAGCTCGATCAGCGACTGCGTCGCAACCACCCAGTGGGCAGTGGAACTGGCCGAGGCGCTGCAGGCGCCTGCCCTGGTGCTGTCGGACCAGTTCATGGGGCAGTCGCGCGCGATCGTCGACCGGCCGGTCACGCGGGCCGCGGGCGCCGGGCGGCTCACGGTCGAACCCTTCACGCCGGACTACAAGCGCTACCGCGACACCCCCTCGGGCGTGTCTCCCATGGCCATTCCCGGCACGCCCGGCGTGGTCTACACGGCCGATGGCCTGGAGCACACCGAGGGCGCCATCCCCAGCAGCCAGGCGCGCGACCACCGCACTCAGCTGGACAAGCGCGCGCGCAAGCTCATGCAGCACGACTATGGAAACCGGTGGGCCGATGTCGAAGGCGACGGGACGGCGGCGGTGATCACGTTCGGGTCCGCCACCGGCCCCGTGCGCGAAGCAATCGCCCGAGCGGCGGCGCAGGGCGTCGAGGTCCGCCTCGTGGTGCTACGCCTGCTTGCCCCGCTGCAGCCCGAAGCAGTCGCGACTGCGCTGGCCGGGATTGAACGCGTTATGGTGGTGGAACAGAACCATGGCGCGCAGTTGCTTCGCTATCTGCGCGGCATGCTCGACCTGCCGGGCCGGCCGGCCAGTTTCCATCGTCCTGGGCCCCTGCCACTGCGCCCCGGCGAGCTTTGTGCCGCCATCGTGGACTGGGCCGGTGCCCATGTGGCGCAGGAGGAGTTCGCATGAACGACATGAGCATACCCCCCGTGCTCACCGCAGCGCAGTACAAATCCGGCTACAAGCCGATATGGTGTCCTGGCTGCGGCGATTACACCGTGCTCAACGCCGTTACCAAGGCGCTGGCATTGGTGCAGCGGCCCCCGCACGAAGTGGCCGTCGTTTCCGGCATCGGCTGTTCCTCCCGCATTCCCGCATACACCAACTGCTACGGCTTTCATGGCGTGCACGGACGTTCGCTGGCGGCCGCGACGGGGCTGAAGGTCGCGCGTCCGGACCTCACCGTGCTGGTGGCCAGCGGTGACGGCGACGGCTATTCGATCGGAGGCAACCACTTTCTGCACGCCTGCCGCCGCAATGTCGACCTGACCTACATCGTGATGGACAACCATGTCTACGGCATGACCAAGGGCCAGGCATCGCCTACGACGGAGCCCGACTGGGACAACAAGCTGTCGCCCGGCGGCACCGGCATCCGATCGTTCCATCCGCTGGTGATCGCACTGGCGTCGGGTGCCAATTTCGTTGCCCGCGCGTTCTCGGGTGACCAGCACGGTACGGCCGAAATCATTGCCCAGGGCATTCGCCATCCCGGCTTTTCATTCATCGAGATCCT
>JANYAN010000309.1 GCA_025361305.1 Burkholderiales bacterium | reverse complement strand
CTCACCGTCTACCGGCTGGTACAGGAATCCTTGACCAATGTCAGCAAGCATGCGCAGGCCAGCCGGGCCGAGATCCGGGTGCACGACTACCCCAATCATGTCGAAGTCGAGGTCAGGGACAATGGCAAGGGTTTCGTCGTGGGTGAGGCTCACCCTTCCTCACATGGGCTGACCGGCATGAGACACCGCGTCGAGGCCGCGGGGGGTCGCCTCACGGTGACGTCCTCCCCCGGCCAGGGCTCACGCATCGTCGCGGTGCTGCCCCGTCGCCCTGCGACCGTCTGACCCGCCGCGACTGTCGGCGCACTCCTACACCGTGCCATCTTCAGGACTGACGCCGGGACACGCCTCTCGCTGATCCGGGTCTGCACGGCTTGCGACCTAAGCTGGTTCGACGCGGGTGGCATCTCGCCATCCTCACACAACCCAGACAGGACCCCCATGAGCACCCTCATTGCAAAGACCGGCAAGACCGCCCGCAACCTCGGCTCGACTGTGCATGAACTGGCGAACCGCGGCATCGCCGAGGTTGGCGATGCCAGTGCGCGGGCACAAAAGGAACTCAGCCGCTGCGCCAGATCGACCCGGCGCTATGTTTCCAACGAGCCGCTCAAGTCGACCCTGATCGCCACCGGAATCGGTGCGCTGCTGGCGACGCTGCTGCTCACAGCGCTGCGCAGCCGAGAAGACTGATCACCCGGCCCGTACGGTCAGGTGATTCTGCACCGACGTCACGCCCTTGACGGCCTTGGCCACCTCGGTGGCGTGCGCCTTGGCCTTGGTCGTCGGTGCCGGTCCTGTCAGCGTGACCACACCGTCCCTGGTATCCACGTCGATCCGGATTACGCTGAGGTCCTTGTCGGCCGCGAGCCCGGCGTTCACACGCGCAGTGATCTCCGAATCGGAGAGTTTTCGCTCGACGTCGGCACTTGCCCGTGAGGACGACTGACCCACCTTGGCGCTGGCGTCCTTGATTTGCTGAACCGCATTGGCGCCAGCGGCCTTGGTGTCCTCGGCCGCGCGCTGCATCGCGCTTTCGGCCTTGTCGACCGCGGCCTGAGTCTCGACCTTGGCATTTTGGGCAGCCTTGTCGGTCTTGGCAATCGCTTCATCGAGTTGCTGCCCGGCAGTGCGGTCATCGTTGCGGCCACAGGCCGACAGCGCCAGCAGCGCGGCCAGACTGGACAGGGCAATCAGGTTCCTGCGATGGTAGGTAGTCATGGCATCTCCTTGGTCCGGTTGTTGACAGGGGCACTTGGCCCCGGCGCTAATGACTCTAGGCGCGGCGAACTCGATCCGATGTGCGCGAGTGCTCGTGCGGATGTAGGACAAGTTCACGGGCTGCAGTCAGCCTTGAGCCGGCCAGGAGGCCGACCGGTGGTAGATTTGGTCTGCGCGCGAGCGACACCGGAGACCGCATGAACGTTTCTTTGCATCCCCACCGCCGTGGCGCCATGGAATCCCCATGAACCGCACCGACACCCGCCCCAACCTCATCTTCATCGTGGCCGATGACCTCGGCTATGCCGACCTCGGCTGCTACGGTGGCCGGGCCCCGGTGTCACCGGTGCTCGACCGGCTGGCGGCCGGCGGGATCAAATTTACCCAGGGCTATTCGAATTCGCCAGTTTGCTCTCCCACCCGCTTTGCGCTGATGACCGGCCGCTACCAGTACCGTCTGCGCGGTGCGGCCGAGGAGCCGATCAACAGCAAGAGCCGCGGCAGCACTACGCTGGGTCTGCCGCCGGAGCATCCCACACTGCCTTCGTTGCTCAGGGACAGCGGCTACCGCACGGCCCTGATCGGCAAATGGCACCTGGGCTACCCGCCCACGTTTTCGCCACTGCGCTCGGGCTATGAGGAATTCTTCGGCCCGATGTCAGGCGGCGTCGACTACTTCACCCATTGCGACTCGCGCGGGACGCACGACCTGTGGAGCGGCGAGGACGAAAAGCGCGAGGACGGTTACCTCACCGACATGATCTCGCGGCGCGCGGTGGACTACGTTGACCGGATGGCGCAGCAGCAGGCCCCGCTGTTCCTCAGCCTGCATTACACAGCGCCCCACTGGCCCTGGGAAACACGCGACGACGAGGCGCTGGCGCAGGAAGTCAAGGACAACCTCTTTCATCTGCACGGCGGCAACATCCACAGCTATCGCCGCATGATCCACCACATGGACGAGGGCATCGGCTGGCTGATGCAGGCGCTCGAACGAACTGGCGGCAACAGGACAAATGCGGCCAAACTACTCCACATGAGCTTTCGCTCGTTTCGCTATCGTCTCGCGAAATTCGGCCTAGGTGAGGACTTGGGCACGTCCTATCCAGACG
>JANYAN010000286.1 GCA_025361305.1 Burkholderiales bacterium | reverse complement strand
CCTGCAGGCGCGCATCGGCCCGCGTACCAAGCTGGTCTGGCTGGAGGCGCCCGGCTCGGTGACGATGGAGTTCGTTCCCCTGGCCCAACTGGCTCAAATCTGCCGCGAGCGTGGCGTTACCAGCGCACTGGACAATACCTGGGGCGCGGGCCTCGCCTTCAACGGCTTCGACCTGGGGCAGGGCGAGCGGCAGGTCAGGGGACGCGGTGCCGATATCGTCGTCCATGCCCTGACCAAGTATCCCAGTGGCGGCGGTGATGTCCTGATGGGCAGCATTGTCACGCGCGACGAGGCGCTGCACCGCCAACTCAAGCTCACCCATATGCGCCTGGGCTGGGGCATCGGAGCCAACGATGCCGAGACCATCCTGCGCTCGCTGTCCAACATGGCTGTGCGCTACCAGGCGCAGGACGCGGCTGCGCGCGAGCTGGCACGCTGGCTGAAGGCCCGCACCGAGGTTGCGCACTTGCTGCATCCGGCTTTTCCGGGCTCTCCCGGGCATGAGCACTGGCGGGCGCTATGCGGTGACGACGGGTTGGCGGCGGGGCTATTCTCGGTTGTGTTCGACGAGCGATATGCCCCAGCCCGGGTGGATGCGTTCTGCGATGCATTGCGGTTATTCAAACTTGGGTATTCGTGGGGTGGCCCGGTCAGCCTGGTGGTGCCGTACGATGTCCCGTCGATGCGCAGTGCGAGCCTGGGAGCCTGGCCGCATCGGGGCGTACTGGTGCGCTTTTCGGTCGGGCTGGAGGCGGTGCAGGACCTGCAGGCCGACCTGGAGCAGGCCATGGCCGCGCTCGGCTAGGGCGAAGCTGTTCGCAAGTGTATTTATGCCTTAAAGTCACCCCCATCGACCAACGAAACGGATTTGCCAGTGGCCACACCCAATTACGGATACGAGAAGCGCCAGAAAGAGCTGGCGAAGAAGCGCAAGAAGGAGGACAAGCTCAAGGCCAAGGCCGAGCGCAAGACCGGCTTGCCGGGCGATGGCGATGCGCCTGACGAACCGGGGCCGGTCGATGGTTCGGCGCCAGGCGTCGCGCCCGGTTCGACGTCGCAGACCTGAAACGCACCTCCTCAGTCAGCCCAGCTGCGCCGCAATGTCCCTGGCAAGGTCGGCCATGGAGGCCGCGCTGCGATCGCGCAGCGAAAACAGCGGCGCTTGGCGATAGCCCTCGAAATTGCGCTGGATCGATGCGGAGTAACCTGGGTCGTAATGCTGAGCCAGCAGTTCGCGTACCACCAATTCGATATCGCCCGTGCAGATCTGTTCCTGCCAGCGCTGGACAACGGCCTTGCCACGCAGCGTCACCAGAGCCGACAGGCGCTCACAAAACAGGTCCGTGTCATTGACGAAATAGTCGTAGTCTTCCAGTAGCAGGGCAACGCGCTCGTCGTCCGACAGCTCCACGCGCAGGCAAGGGCTCACGCGCATCGCGGCGATCAATGCGTCTGGCACGGCCAGGTCACCCACCTTTCTGCTCTCGCTTTCGACGAAGACCGGCCTTGCCGGATCGAACCGGCGCAGCTGTCCCCATACCAGCGTATCGAACCGCTTTTGAGTCGGTTGGGGGTGCCCCGGGATCCGCCCCAGCACCGAACTGCGGTGGCTGGCCAGCTCTTCCAGGTCGAGCACCTGGGCCCCGGCCTCTGCGAGCGCCTGTAATAGCCGCGTTTTACCAACGCCAGTGGGACCGCAAACGACGCGGTAACGCAGACTGGCGGCCAGTTGGGGCAATTGCGCCAGCACGGCACCTCGAAAAGACTTGTAGCCCCCTTGAATAACGGTGACCCGAAAGCCGATCTGTTCGAGTACCAGGGCCAGCGACCCGCTGCGCTTGCCGCCGCGCCAGCAGTAAACCAGCGGTTGCCACGCCTTGGGTTTGTCTATCACCTCACGCTCGATATGGCGGGCGATATTGGCCGCGGCCAGCGCGGCACCTCGCTTTCTGGCGTCGAACGGGTTGACCTGAACGTAGATCGTGCCGATGAGCTTGCGTTCCTCGTTGTTCAGCGTGGGCCAGTTCAAGGCACCAGGCAAGTGGTCCAGTTCGAATTCGGCTTCACTTCGAGCGTCGATCACGGCACTGAACTCGTCGAGCCGCTCGGCCGCTTCGGCCGCCGTGATGGTACGTACGGTCACTTGAGCAGCTTCGTGAGTTCGGGCCAGACGTTCTCCAGTATCCTGGCCTGGGCCTGTTCGGTCGGGTGAATCCGGTCTCCCTGAAACAGGCTTGCAGACTCTGGCACGTCGGCCACGCCCTTGAGCAGAAAGGGGACCAAGCCCGCATGATGGTCCGACGCGATCTTGCGGAACAGCGCGGCAAAGCGGGCCGAATAGTCTGCGCCGTAGTTTGGCGGAACTTCCATCCCCGCCAGCAGCACCCGCGCGCCGGCCTTTTGTGCTGACGCTGTCATCTGCGCCAGGTTGTCGGCTGTCATGGCCAGGGGCAAACCACGCAGGGCATCGTTGCCGCCCAGTTCAAGAATCAAGTGGCTGGGGCTGTGCTGCGCCAGCAACGCTGGCAGGCGTGAACGCCCGCCGGAGCTCGTATCGCCGCTGATGCTGGCATTGACAACACGGGCTGCCATGTGTTCTTTTGCCAGACGGCGCTCAAGCAGCGCCACCCAACCGCTGCCGCGTTTAAGGCCATACTCGGCACTGATCGAATCGCCCACGACCAGGATCGTCCTGCCAGTCGCTGCTGCCATTCCCGGCCCCGTGCAGGCGCCGGCCATGGCTGACGCGATAAAGTCACGGCGTCGCCAACATTTCAAATCCATGCCTGATCCCATCATTTCCGTCGAGCACGTCTCCAAGTCCGTTACCGACTCGACGGGCACCCTCGACATTTTGCGCGATATCGATTTCACTTTGGCGGCCCGCGAAACCGCGGCCATCGTCGGGGCCTCCGGTTCGGGCAAGAGCACGCTGCTGTCCATCATCGCCGGCCTGGACACCCCCACGCGCGGCACGGTCAGGCTGGCGGGCGAGGATCTGTTCGCCATCGATGAGGACGACCGCGCGGCGCTGCGGGCTCGCAAGGTGGGATTCGTATTCCAGAGCTTTCAGCTCATGGGCAACCTCACGGCACTTGAGAACGTCATGCTGCCACTGGAACTAGCCGGTCGGCGGGACTCGCGCAAGGCGGCCTCGGAGATGCTGGCACGGGTGGGGCTGTCCCAGCGCCTGGGGCACTACCCCAGGGTGCTCTCCGGTGGCGAGCAGCAGCGTGTGGCCCTGGCCCGCGCCTTTGTCGTGCAACCCGCTGTATTGCTGGCCGACGAGCCCACGGGAAGCCTGGATTTTGCGACGGGCGAAACAGTCATGGAACTGATGTTCGACCTGAACCGCGAGCAGGGCACGACGCTGGTCCTGGTGACGCACGATCCCGGCATCGCGCAGCGCTGCGAGCATCGCATTGCCATCGAAGCCGGTCGCCTGAGCCGCAGCGGCTGAAGTTGCAGGCGCTGGTTGCCAACGGATAATTGGCCGATGTCCTCTCCAAAAGTGCTTTTCGGATTCCACGCAGTGGGTGTGCGGCTCAAGACCGCGCCGCAATCGATCGTCGAAGTCTATTTCGAGCCAACGCGCCGCGACGCCCGAATGCGCGAGTTTCTTTCCAGGGCGACCGACGCTGGGGTTCGCCTGATCGAGGCGGACGGGCTGCGCCTGGCCAAACTTGCAGGCAGCCATGGCCACCAAGGCGTGGCCGCGCGGGTGCTGGTCCTGCGAGCCCCTCATTCACTGGACGACTTGCTCGACGCAGTGGTGGGCCCGCCGCTGCTGCTCGTTCTGGACGGCGTCACAGATCCGCATAACCTGGGAGCATGTCTGCGGGTGGCTGACGGCGCGGGCGCCCATGCCGTGATTGCCCCGAAGGACCACGCCGCCGGGATCAACGCGACCGTCGCCAAGGTGGCGAGCGGTGCTGCGGAAACCGTCCCTTACTTCATGGTGACCAACCTGGCCCGCACGCTGGGCGAGTTGAAGGAGCGCAGCATCTGGTGTGTCGGCGCCAGCGACGACGCACCGCGCACGCTGTACCAGGCTGATTTCAGCGGCCCGCTGGCGCTGGTGCTGGGCGCCGAAGGCACCGGGATGCGCCAGTTGACACGCAAGACCTGCGACGACCTGGTCAACATCCCGATGCGTGGCGCAGTCGAAAGCCTGAACGTCTCGGTCGCCAGTGGCATTTGCCTGTACGAGGCTGTGCGCCAGCGATCCTGAGCGCGGCGGCGGCGGCTTCACCCGCCCGCGCTGGCCTCGCTCAGCAGCGCCCGGGCCTGGGGGTCGAGTACCAGTTGCGCTGCCGCCACCAGTTCGTTCAGCTGCGCCAGGGACGTCGCACTGGCGATCGGCGAGGTAATGGCCGGCTGCGCCATGACCCACGCGGTCGCGACGCGGGCCGGCGTGCTGCCCGTGCTCTGAGCCACCTGATCCAGTGCGTCCAGAATGCGATGCCCCCTGTCGTTGAGGTATTTCGCGACCGTGCCTTTGCCCCGCGCGCTCTTGCCGGCATCCGCAGGTGTGCGGTACTTACCGCTGAGAAACCCCGCTGCCAAGGTGTAGAAATTGATGACCGCCACTTCCTCCTGTGCACACAGCGGCGCGAGTTCGGCCTCGAATGCCGCGCGGTCGTAAAGGTTGTAGAGCGGCTGCAGGCTCTCGTAGCGCGGAAGACCGAGCTTGCGGCTGGTTTCCAGTGCTTCAGCCAGCCGGGTGGCACCATAGTTCGACGCGCCGACGGCACGGACCTTGCCGGCCTTGATCAGGCTGGCGAAAGCGCCCAGGGTTTCCTCCAGCGGCGTTTGTGAGTCGTCATCGTGCGACTGGTAAAGATCGATGCAATCGGTCTGCAGCCGGCGCAGCGAATCTTCTACAGCCTGGCGGATGTAGGCGGCGCTCAACCCCTGTTTGCCAGGCCCCATCGGTTTGCCAACCTTGGTGGCCAGCACAACACGATCGCGGTTTCCGCTGCGGCGCAGCCAGTTGCCGATCACTGTCTCTGATTCGCCTCCGACATGTCCGGGCGCCCAGATCGAATAGACGTCTGCCGTGTCGACGAAATTGAAGCCCGCGGCGACCCAGGCGTCCAGCAGCGAAAAGGACGTTGCCTCGTCGACGGTCCAGCCGAAGACATTTCCGCCGAAACACAATGGGGAGACCTGAAGGGCGGATCGGCCCAGTTGACGGTATTGCATGTGGGTTCCTTGGCCGTGGTTACAAACTAGCGGAGGCTCGCGCTACACCAGGCCAAACAAACCCAGCAAGGCGCCGGCTGCCAGCAGCCAGAGCAGGTGGGTGCGAGTGCGCCAGACGACCAGCGTCGTTGCAAGGGTCACGAGCCAGCGAGGCCAGTCCTGCAGGCTCGGGCCACTACCCGTGGCCAGGATCCACCCGGTGGCAACCAACAACGCGATCACGATCGGTGCCAGTCCCTGTTTGAAGGCGCGCACCGCCCTCAGGTGGCGGTTTTCGTGGCCCCAGCGCGCCGCCAGGTAGGTCAGGGTGGTGCTGGGCACCATGATGCCGACCATGGTGACCGCCATCCCAAGCAGGGCCGTGGGCAGGCCGCCGGCGTTCAGGCCCACGTTCCAGCCCAGCAGGGCGATGAACAGTACGTTCGGCCCGGGGGCCGCCTGGGCGATCGCGATGGAGGCGCTGAACTGCGGGTCGGTCAGCCACTGCTGGCGTTCAACCAGGTAGCGGTGCATGTCAGGCGCGGTCGTGATCGCGCCGCCCACCGACAGCAGCGACAGCGACAGGTAGTGCCCAAACAGGCTTAGCCAGTCCGACCCAGTCATGACAATGCTCATGGCAACAATTTCCGCCATGTCATGAAGCAGCAGACACCGCCCAGGCCCAGCAGCACCCAGGCCAGTGGCCATCGCATCAGCGCGATGGCGGCAAAGGTTGCAACGCCGAAAACCGTGCACAGGGCAATCCCCAGCGGATGCCGCTTCACGGCGGCGATCAGCTTCAGTCCGGTCGCCGTAATCAGCCCGGCAGCCACAGCGCCCATGCCGCGCAGGGCACCGGCCACCTGTGGGTTGCCCGCGAACTGCGCGTAGACCAGTGCCAGTGCCAGAACGACAAGCAGCGGAACGCTGAGAATGCCGGCCAATGACACCATGGCACCGCGCAGTCCAAAGTAGCGGTCGCCGATCATCAGCGACAGGTTCACCACATTGGGCCCGGGCATGATCTGCGCGACTGCCCAGTCCTCCACGAATTCCTCGTTTGTCATCCAGCGCTTCTTCTCTACCAGTTCGCGCTGGACCACGGCCAGCACGCCGCCGAACCCCTGCAGCGCGAGCAGGGTGAACGAGATGAATAGGTCGGACAGTGAATTCGGCTGTGGGCGCTGGCTGGCTGGCATTGGCGCAGACCCCTCGGGCGATGGACTCATGTCGCCAATTATCGTGCGCACCTTTTCACTTTGCCGGTCCACGGGTACTTCCGCCCCGCGTGGCCAGCCACAGCCCCAAGGCGATCAGCGCCAGCGCGCCCAGTGCCGTCACGGGCAACGACTCATCGAGCAGCGCCCAGCCCAGCAGCGCGGCCGTGACTGGATTGAGCGCCAGGAAGACAGTCACCCGAGTGGGAGATTCGTGCTTCAGCGCATACAGCCACCAGAAATACCCAATGCCGCTGGCGATCCCGACGAATCCAATTGCGGCCCATGCCTGGATGCTGAATCCCGACACACGCGCCGGCCATTGTTCGCTCAGCGCGAGCAACGCCAGGAACACCACTGAAGCGGCCATCGCAAACGCGGAGACCGGCACGGTGGGATACCTCTGAAGGTACGGCCGGTACAGAACGCTGCTGACGGCGCCAATGGCCGCGGCGGCCAGCACCGCCAGTTCGCCCCACCAGTGTCCTGCTTGCGCTGCACCCAGCTTGGGTGCGAGCGCCAGTGCCACCCCGGCGACCGACACGAACACCCCGAGCAGCAATGATGCGTTCACGCGTTCCCGACCCAGCGCGGCCGAAAGCAGCAGCGTCAGCAAGGGAAACAGGCTGAAGATGAGCGCCGCCTGCGCTGCCTCGACATGCTGAAGACCCATATTCAGTAGCGCAATCAGGACGCCGAACTGGCCGATTCCCAGTGCTGCCAGGGCGAGCACGTCGAGCCCACGGCTGCCGGCGACGGGCGCAATTGTCATGCGGGCGGACCGGCGCCACCCGCGCCACGCGAACGGCAACAAACAGCAAAAGCCAATGGCATAGCGCAGCATCGCCAGTGTCAGCGGCGGCACTTCCGCTACCGCAAAGCGCGAGGCTACGATGGCAGCGCCCACGAGGACGCCAGAGCCGGCGGCCGCCAGGAGGGCTGGTGCTATAGCCTGCGCTCCCAGATTTCGCTGACCAGTGCCTGACCGTAGGCGTCGTGTGGCGCGCTCTTGACGAGAATGAAGCCGCGCGACTGGTAGATCGCGCGGGCCGCCAGCAGGTTGCTCTGGGTCCAGAGCATCAGCTTTCGGTAGCCCCGGGAGCGGGCAAAGGCAATACATGCGTCGGTCAGCCGCCCACCCAGGCCATGTCCGCGCGCGCCTGGCGTGAGGATCAGGAGACGAACCTGAGCGACCGTCTTCGAGCGACGGACCACGAAGGTAGCGCCGACGCGTTCGCCGTCGATTTCGGCGATCCAGCCCTTCTCCCATGCGGGGTCGAAGCGTTCGAGGTATCGGGCGGCAATGCTCGCAACCAGCGCCTCGAACTCGGCATCGAAACCGTATTCGCGCCAGTAGATCTCGCCATGCTGAGACACGACCCACCCCATGTCGCCGGGACGCGGGTCGCGCAGGTTGACTGTCCGCCTTGCGAAGCCCTGAGCCGCCGGATCGAGCAACTGCCGTACTGTGGCCATCGCCTCGATCAGGGCGCCACGCGTGCTTTCCTGCAACGGAGCCAGCAACGCCGCTGCCTCATCGCGCGACCTTTGCTGCAGCGGAGAAAACGCCGTGCGACCCGCCTCAGTCAGTTGCAGCAGGCTTTGGCGCGCGTCGGCGGGAGAAGGCGAACGGGCAAGCCAGCCGCGCACCTCGAATCGGCGCAGGATGCGGCTGAGGTAGCCGGCGTCGAGTGCCAGGTCGCGCCCAAGCTCGCTGGCTGTTGGCTGGTCGCGATGGGCCAGTTCGTACAGCACGCGTACTTCCGTGAGCGACAGCTCACCGCCCAGATAGGGATCGAGTACGCCAACGCGCTGGGTGTAGAAACGGTTGAATTCCCGCAGGGACTCGACATGGGCAGACGAAACGCGGACGGCAGCGGCACTCATACGTGCCATCGTCAGGCAAATGCTTGCCGTAGTCAAGTATTAGGGTGGCGGCGAGAGCGCGGCCGTCAGTACCGGGGTTGGTGCGCGCAGACGGTTTCCTTCACTTGGGACGTCAGCGTGAAACCGGGTCCGTATCGGCTGGCCAGCACCTCGGCGCGGGCGAAGAAGATGTCAATCCCGGTCCCGTAGATGAATTGCATGGCGCCGCCGGCCCATCCGGGAAAGCCGATGCCGAAGATCGACCCGATGTTTGCGTCGTGCACAGTCGTCAGCACGTTCTCGGACAGACAGCGCGCCGTTTCAACGGCTTGCCGGTACAGCAGGCGGTCTTTCAGATCCTGCATTTCCCAAGTGATACCGGTGTTGCCGAATAGCTTGGCCAACTCGGGCCAGAGCCGCTTCCTGGCACCTTTTTCCTGTGGATAATCGTAGAAGCCGGCACCGGCAGCGCGACCGTTGCGGTCGAACTCCTTGACCATGCGTTCGACCAGCAGTTCACCGGGGGTAGCTATGTACGTGCCGCCGTCCGTGCGGTAGTCGGTGCGGGTCTGGTCCAGCACGTGCACCGAAAGCGACAGCGCTGTTTCATCCAGAACCGCCAGCGGCCCCACCGGCATGCCGGCCTGGAGCCCCGCCTGTTCCACCACGGCCGCGGGAATGCCTTCGCCGACCATCGCCGCTCCCTCCATCACGAACGTGCCGAAGACGCGACTGGTAAAGAAGCCACGTGAATCGTTGACCACGATTGGGATCTTGCCGATGGCCTGCACATAGTCGAACGCGCGAGCCACGGTTTCGTCGTCAGTTTGCTTGCCGCGGATGATCTCGACCAATTTCATCTTGTCCACCGGGCTGAAGAAGTGGATGCC
>JANYAN010000266.1 GCA_025361305.1 Burkholderiales bacterium | reverse complement strand
GGTCTGGGGCCTGCCTCATCGTGTCGTGCCGCGTGGCACCAGCGTCACGCCCCTGCCTCCTGCACCGGAACAGCCCACCATCCGCTACCGCTTTCGCAACATCGGCTATTCGCTGGACGACTACCTGGAGCGCCGGCGAGTGACCGGCCTGCTGATCCTCAAGGACGGGCAAGTCGTGGTCGAGCGCTACCGTTATGAACGCACCCCCGACGCGCGCTTTCTGTCGTTCTCGATGGCCAAGAGCGTGATTTCGATGCTGATGGGCATCGCGGTCGACAAGGGCGTGATTGCCTCGCTGGACGACCCGGCTGAAAGATATGCCAAAGACCTTGCTGGCAGCGCCTACGGCGGCACGCCGATCCGTCACCTGTTGCGCATGAGCTCGGGCCTGACCTTCACCGAGCGCTATGACGGCAACGATGATGTGCAGCGCATGGCGTATGCGCAGTCCACCGGCCGCCCGCCGGTGCTCGACGTGCTGCGCTCGATCGCCGACAGGCATTCGCCTTCGGGTGAGAAATTTGTCTACGCCAGCGCGGAAACCGAAATCCTCGGCCGGGTGCTCGCCGGCGCCAGCGGGCGACCTGTCGCCCAGCTGACCAGCGAGTGGCTCTGGCAGCCGCTGGGGGCAGAACGCGATGCCTTCTGGATCACCGGCCAGGATGGGCAGGAGCGTGCCTCGGGCTTCTTCAACGCCACGCTGCGCGACTGGGGGCGCCTGGGGTGGATGATGGCGCGCGATGGCCGTGTGGGTGACCGGCAGGTGGTGCCGCGCGAATACGTGCTCGATGCGACCGACCCGTTGCGCCAGCCCGACCTGTTCAAGCCGCGCCGGGCCTCGGCCTACTTTGGCTACGGTTACCAGGTCTGGCTGTTTCCCATGCGCCAGCGCACCTTCGGCTTCCAGGGTGTTCATGGACAGGCCGTGTTCGTGCAGCCGGCCAGCGGCATCGTCATGGTGCAGACGGCTGTTTTCGATGCGCCCAGCGGCCAGCAGGACCCTGTGCCGGGCCAGGAGCGCGATGCATTCTGGCGCGGCGTGCTGCAGTCGCTGGGTGGCACGACCGACTAGGGTGAACAGGCCCTCACCCGAACAAGGAAAGCCGATGGATGCCCTGCCTTCGCGCTCATTCACTCCCGCTGTGGGCGACCTGCCGTTCACGGCGCAGCAGCGCTCGCTGCTCGCGCTGGCCGATGAACTGGGCCGCACCAGGTTCGCACCGCGTGCTGCATCGTGGGACGAGAGCGCAAGCTTTCCCTTCGCCAACTACGAGGACCTGCGTGCCGCGGGCCTGCTGGCACTGTGCGTGCCGCGCGATCACGGCGGCGGCGGTGCCGATTACGCCACGTACATGATGGTGGCGGCCGAGATCGGGCGGCACTGCGGCGTCACGGCCCTGACATGGAACATGCACATCTGCTCGACGATGTGGACAGGCGTGCTGGCTGACGGCATCCCGATGACCGACGCCCAGCGGGCAGAGCACGCGTTGCGGCGCGAGCTGCACTTTTCGCGCGTGGTCAACCAGGGCGCGATCTACGCCCAGCCCTTTTCCGAGGGCAGCGCCGCGGCGGCCGGCCGCGCGCCGTTTGGCACCACGGCCCGGAAGGTCGAGGGCGGTTGGCGCATCAACGGCCGCAAGATCTTCGCCTCGCTCTCGGGCGCGGCCAATTACTACGGCGTGCTGTGCACCGAGGACAAGGGCGATGAAAAGCCCGACGCGCGCGACACGCTCTACCTGGCGGTGCCGGCGACCAGCGAGGGCTTCGCCATCAGCGGCGACTGGAACCCGCTGGGCATGCGCGGCACGGTCAGCCGCAACCTAACCTTTACCGACGTGCTCGTTTCCGATGACGAGCAGCTCATGCCGCGCGGTGTGTATTACAAAGGCGCGCAGACCTGGCCGGCGATGTTCTTCACGCTGGCACCCACTTATCTGGGCATCGCCAACGCCGCCTACGACTTCACGGTGAGCTACCTGCGGGGCGAAGTTCCGGGCGAGCCGCCGGTCAGGCGCCGGATGTACCCCACCAAGCAGATCGCTGTGGCGCAGATGCGCATCCAGCTGGAAAACCTGAAGAGCATTTTCGTGCGCGCGATCCAGGAGGCCAGTCCCAACCCGACGCCGGACCAGAAGATGCGCCTCTATGCCGCCCAGTACACGGTGATGGAAGGTGCCAACGACATCGCGCGCCTGGCCATCCGCACTTG
This sequence comes from Burkholderiales bacterium, assembly GCA_025361305.1. GTDB lineage: Bacteria > Pseudomonadota > Gammaproteobacteria > Burkholderiales > Burkholderiaceae_C > Ramlibacter. The sequence goes on along the minus strand of JANYAN010000266.1, from coordinate 4,031 downwards.
TGGCGGCCAGAGCATGATGAAGCACCTGCCGCTGGAGCGCCTGTATCGCGACAGCCGCTGCGGCGCGTTGATGCTGCCGTGGACCGCAGAACTGGTGCTGGACCGGATGGGCCGGGAGACGCTTTACCAGCCGGGGGAACGGGACGATTGACGGCGTCCGGCACCGGGCGTTGTAAGAACCCGGTTCCGGGCCCGACTACCGGATTCCCCGGTGGCCGTGCGACACTGGGTTAGCTGCCCTGCAACCGTCCCGGAGGCCCCATGGAAAACACGCTGGCGTCAGCGCCACCACCGATCTACCGGCATCGCCTGCCCGTGCGGATCATGCATTGGATCAACGTGGTCTGCCTGGCGATCCTCTTGATGAGCGGGCTTCAGATCTTCAACGCCCATCCCGCGCTCTACTGGAGCGAGGATTCGCGCGAGAGCACCCGCGTCATGCAGATCACGCAAAAGCAGGTCGATGGCCAATGGCGCGGCGTCACCCGCATCGGCTCGGCCGAATTCGACACCCACGGCGTGCTGGGCACTTCGCGCACCGGCAGCACGGGTGAATATGCGGCGCGGGCCTTCCCAGCCTGGGCGACGATCCCCGGGCAGCAATGGCTTTCGATGGCGCGGCTATGGCATTTCTTCTTCGCCTGGCTCTTTTTCATCAACGGCATCGCCTACGTCGCCTGGACAATGCTGAGCGGGCACCTGCGGGGCGACCTGCTGCCCACCCGTGCCGAGTGGCGCGGCATCGGCCGGTCGATCCGTGACCACCTGCTGCTGCGCCATGCACACGGCGAAGAAGCGCGCCGCTACAACGTGCTGCAGAACATTGCCTACCTGAGCATCGTTTTTGGCGTGCTGCCCCTGATCGTGATCGGAGGCTGGGCCATGTCGCCGATGATGGATTCATTCGCGCCGGGCTGGGTCGACTGGCTGGGCGGACGCCAGGCCGCACGCACGCTGCACTTCATCAGCGCGGTATTGCTGGTGGCCTTCGTTCTGGTCCATGTCTTCGAGGTGATCGTGACGGGCCTGGTCAACAACCTGCGCTCGATGATCACCGGCTACTGGAGGCTGCCCAAATGAAATCACCCAAGCCGTTTTTCGAGCAGCGCCGCGAGCGCCGCAATCTGTTGCGCACCGGGCTGGCGGTTGCTGCCGGCGGCGCGTTGGCCGGTTGCGACGCCATCAGCCACAACGACACGGCTGTGGAGGTGCTGCGCAGCGCCGAGAAGCTGACCGAGTCGGTGCATCGTGTGCTCGGCCGCCGCGCCATGGCCCAGGAGTTCTCGCCCGCGGAAGCTGCGCCGGTGTTTCGCGCCAACGGCACCACCATGCCACCCGGCGAGAACTACGCGAAGCTGATGGCCAGCGGATTTGCCGACTGGCGGCTGAAGGTCGATGGCCTGGTGGCCAAGCCGCTGGAGCTGACCATGGCGCAGTTGCAGGCCATGCCCAGCCGCTCGCAGGTCACGCGACACGACTGCGTCGAAGGCTGGAGCTGCATCGGCCAGTGGAAGGGGGTGCGGCTGTCGTACCTGCTGAACATGGCCGTGCCCGGGCCCGAAGCGAAATTCGTGGTCTTTCACTGCCTGGACATGATGGAAGAGGACGACGAGGACACGCTCTACTACGAGAGCGTGGACCTGGACGACGCCTTCCACGAGCAGACCATCCTGGCCTACGAGCTCAACGGCAAGCCGCTCCCGGTGCGAAACGGTGCACCGCTGCGCGCCCGGATCGAACGGCAGCTGGGCTACAAGCAACCCAAGTACCTGCACCGTGTCGAGCTGGTGGCGGCCTTCGACAAGATCGGCTCCGGCAAGGGCGGCTACTGGGAAGACCAGGGCTACAACTGGTACGGGGGTATCTGAGGCGGTGCGAGCCACGTTGGCGGCGCGGTGTGCCGCGATCATGCTTTTGATGCTGGCGTTCGGACCTGCGCTGGCCGAGCGCCCGGCGGCGTTTTGCGACGAACTGGTGCGCCGGCTCCCGCGCGTGAACCGTCCGCTGTGCCTGGGCGCGGCGCTTGAGCCCGGCACCGGGCGATCGGTCAAGGGCGTTCCCCTGTACTCGCGCGATGTGCGCGCCGAGGGTGCGCAGCTTCGCGTGCTGGTGACCGGTGCGATCCATGGCGACGAGCTGTCGTCGGCCTCGGTGGCGCTGCACTGGATAGCCCTGGCCCAGTTGCAGCCGGCGGCGCAGATGCCACAGCCTGTGCACTGGCGCTTCATCCCGGTGCTCAACCCCGACGGGCTGATGGCCCGACCGGCGCGCCGGGTGAACGCCCATGGCGTCGACCTGAACCGCAACTTTCCCACGCCTGACTGGGCGCGCGAGGCCGCCACGTACTGGGAACGGCGCACGCGCAAGGACCCGCGCCGCTGGCCCGGACCCAGCCCGCTGTCGGAACCTGAGAGCCGCTTCCTGACCCAGCAGATCCAGTCGTTCAAACCGCACCTGATCGTGGCCATTCACGCGCCGTACGGCGTGCTGGACTTCGACGGTCCGTCGATGCCGCCTTCGCGGCTGGGGCGGCTTTACCTCGACCAGGTCGGGATCTTTCCCGGCTCGCTGGGCAATTACGCCGGTGTGCACAAGGGTGTGCCCGTGGTCACCGTGGAACTGCCCAATGCCATACGCGCGCCGCAGGAGGGCGAGGTGCGCCAGATGTGGCTGGACCTGCTGCGCTGGATGGGCGAGAAGGCCGCAATGGGCCTTGGCGGCCAGGCGCGCTGAGGGCGCCCGGACGCAGATCTGCGCAATACCGGAAAATGGCGGTTTCGCCCTTTTTTCGACACAGGAGTTCCCATGACCTATCCCAGCACCCAATTGTTCATTGACGGCCAGTGGCAGGACGCCGCCGATGGCCGGAGCCTGGCGGTGTTCAATCCCGCGACCGGCAAGGAGATCGGCCGCGTTGCCCGTGCTGGCATTGCCGACCTGGACAAGGCCCTGGCGGCAGCCCTGAAGGGCTTCGAGACATGGCGCGACATGCCGGCCATCGAGCGCAGCAAGATCATGCGCAAGGCTGCCGGCTTCATGCGTGAGCGCGCCGCCGAGATCGGCAATGTGCTGACGCAGGAGCAAGGCAAGCCCCTGGTCGAAGCCAAGGGCGAGGCCATGGCCGCCGCCGACATCATCGAATGGTTCGCGGACGAAGGCCTGCGCGTCTATGGCCGCATCGTGCCCTCGCGCGGCAACCTGGCCGCGCGCCAGATGGTGCTCAAGGACCCGGTGGGCCCCGTGGCCGCATTCACACCGTGGAACTTCCCGATCAACCAGGTGGTGCGCAAGATGGCGGCGGCCCTGGCCACCGGCTGCTCGATGATCGTCAAGGCGGCCGAGGAAACCCCGGCCGCACCCGCTGCGCTGATTCGGGCGTTTGCCGATGCCGGCATCCCGGCCGGTGTGCTGGGCCTGGTCTACGGCGACCCGGCCGAGATCTCCAACTACCTGATCCCCCATCCGGTCATCCGCAAGATCACCTTTACTGGCTCGACACCGGTGGGCAAGCAGCTGGCGGCGCTGGCGGGCAAGTACATGAAGCGGGTGACGATGGAGCTGGGCGGGCACGCGCCAGTGATCGTGGCGGAAGACGCCGACGTCACGCTGGCCGTCAAGGCCGCTGGCGCCGCCAAGTTCCGCAACGCGGGCCAAGTCTGCATTTCTCCTACCCGTTTTCTGGTTCACGAAAGCATCAAGAACGATTTTGCCGCGGCGATGGTGAAGTATGCGCAAGGCCTGAAGGTTGGCGACGGCACGACTGAGGGCACCACCATGGGCCCGCTGGCCAACCCGCGCCGCGTGACGGCCATGGCCGAGTTCACGCAGGATGCGGTCAAGAGCGGCGCCACGGTGGCGCACGGCGGCGAGCGCATCGGCGATACCGGCAACTTCTGGCAGCCAACGGTTTTCACCGACGTGCCGCTGCAAGCCAAGGTATTCAATGACGAGCCGTTCGGCCCGATGGCCGCCATTCGCGGCTTCAACACGCTGGACGAGGCGATCGCCGAAGCCAACCGCCTGCCCTACGG
>JANYAN010000262.1 GCA_025361305.1 Burkholderiales bacterium | reverse complement strand
GCGAGGTGCTGATCTGGGTAAAGCCCGCCGCCGCGGCGAGCCGCGCGGCAGCCTGCTCGTGCGCTGGGTAGCGATAGCCATGCATGAAAACGATGGCAACGCTGCGCAGGCCGGTGCGGACGGCTGCCTCGAGTTCCCCGGCCAGATGCCCCTCGTCCAGCGGCTCGATCGTCTCGCCGCGGGCCGCAACCCGCTCGTGGGCCTCGATCACCCGGCTGTACAGCAGCTCGGGCAGCACAATGCGGCGGTCGAACAGGCGCGGCCGGTTCTGGTAGGCGATGCGCAGCGCATCCCGGAAGCCCCGCGTGGTGACCAGCAGGGTCGGCTCGCCCTTGCGCTCGAGCAGCGCATTGGTCGCCACGGTGGTGCCCATCTTCACGCACTCGACCCATGCCGGGGTAACCGGTTCGCCTGACTTCAGGCCCAGCAGATGGCGGATGCCGGCCACGGCCGCGTCGCGGTACTGCTCGGGGTTGTCCGACAGCAGCTTGTAGGTCGCCAGCGAACCGTCAGGTCTGCGGCCGACCACGTCGGTAAACGTGCCGCCCCGATCTATCCAGAACTGCCAGCGTTTACCTGGAACGGGGTGGTTGTTGTCCTGCATATTGTTTGTGTCAATTGTCAATGTAACGCCCGCCCTATGGACTTCCGCGAAACGGTGCAAAAAGCGCGTCGCAATCGCTCAGCGAAAGAACGCGCAGCCCTGTTGCTTGCGCGATTTGCGCTGCATAGGGGGGCATGTTGGTGCATTCGAGCACCACCGTGTCCAGCGCCGGCGCCCGCGCCTTCAGTGCCACGGCGGCCGCAACCACGTCGGCACCGGCACGGGCCAGATCCATCTGGGCCAGGTTGCCTAGAATACAGCGCGAGAATTCGCCGTCGAGCGCAACGCCCTGCACGATCACGTCAGCCAGGCGACCCGCCGTGACCCCGGAGGCCAGAAGGTGCTCGGCGCCTAGCTGGTCGCTGCTGATGGTCAGGACGCCAACCTGCGGCCGTTCCGCCAGCAAGCCGGGCAGCAGCAGCAGGCTGGAACTGACAACCGGCACCCGAACGGAGGCTTGCAAATCCTGCTGCAGCAGCACCAGGAAGCCGCAGCTGGTCGTGATTGCAAGCGCGCCTTGATTTTCGAGATCCCCTACAGCCTGGACAAAGCGCGCCACCATGCCGCCAGCTCGCAATGCGGCTGCACTGCGCACGACCTCGTGCGGGAAGGCGCCACTGACAACCTGCGCGCGCACCGGTACGCCAAAGGTTTGAGGGTGGCCGACGTCGCCTGGGGGCCGCGGGAAACGCGTGTCCAGCATGACGATTCCCAGGAAGCCGGCACGCGTGCGGGGAAACACCCGAGGCGCTGGCGCAGGAATTGCATTTATGCTTTGGCTCTCGTCCATTTCCATTCATTGTCCCGGAGCAACGCATGAAACTCAAAATCGGATTGATGGCTGCCGCGTTGAGCATCGGCGCCTCGGCCTGGGCCCAGACCAAATGGGATTTGCCTGCCGCCTATCCGGCATCCAATTTTCATACCGAAAACCTGGTGCAGTTCGCCAACGACGTCGACAAGGCAACCGGCAGCAAGCTCAAGATCACCGTGCACGCCAACGCGTCGCTGTTCAAGGCGCCTGAGATCAAGCGCGCAGTGCAGCAGGGCCAGGCACAGATCGGCGAAATCCTGATGGCCAACTTCCAGAATGAGTGGCAGCTCTGGGGCATCGATGGAATTCCCTTCCTGGCCGACAGCTACGCCAGCGCCCAGAAGTTGTACGTCGCCAGCAAGCCGGTTGTCGCCAAGAAGCTCGATGAGCAAGGCATGATGCTGCTGTACACCGTGCCTTGGCCTCCGCAGGGCATTTACTCCAAGAAACCGCTGGCCTCTGCCGCTGACCTAAAGGGCATCAAGTGGCGTGCCTATAGCCCGGCAACCGCGCGTGTGGCCGAACTGGTCGGCGCCCAGCCGGTGACGGTACAGGCCGCCGAACTGAGCCAGGCCATGGCGACAGGCGTCATCGAAAGCTACATGAGTTCGGGGTCGACCGGGTACGACACCAAGACCTATGAGCACCTGAAATACTGGTACGACACGCAGGCCTGGTTGCCCAAGAACGCAGTGCTGGTCAACAAGGCCGCTTTCGCGGCGCTGGACAAGCCCACGCAGGACGCCGTGCTCAAGGCCGGCGCCGACGCCGAAAAGCGGGGCTGGGAAGTCAGCGTCCTGAAGAACCAGGAATACATCGACCTGCTCAAGAAAAACGGCATGACGATCGCGCCACCGTCAGCGCAACTGAAGGCGGACATGAAGAAGGTTGGCGACACCATGCTCAAGGAATGGCTGGAGAAGGCCGGCCCGGAGGGCAAGGCCGTTGTCGACGCATACCAGAAATAACCCAACAACCAGGACCATCCCGCCGCGCGTCTGCGCTGCGGGATTTTTCGCATGAGACGAACACTGGATTTCCTGTACGACGGCGCTGCCTGGCTGGCTGCATTGGCCATGATCGGCGTGCTGCTGATGGTGCTGCTGTCGATCATCAGCAGGCAAATGGGCTTCCACGTGCCGGGCACCGACGCATATGCCGGTTACAGCATGGCCGGCGCCGGTTTCCTGGCGCTGGCCCACACGCTCAAGCGCAATGAGCACATTCGCGTCACCTTGCTGCTGGGCCGGCTCAAGGGGGCGGCCCACCATGCGCTCGAGATGTGGTCGCTGTCGGCCGCTGTCGTGCTGGCGGCGCTGTTCGCGTACTACTCAGTACGGCTGGCGTGGCAGTCGGGGGTGCTGAACGACGTCTCGACCAGCAATGACGCGACACCGTTGTGGATCCCGCAGCTGTCCATGGCCCTGGGCACCGTAGTGCTGCTGATCGCTTTCATCGACGAGTGGGTCCTTGAGCTGCGCGGACAACGCAGCGACGTTCAACCCGAAGAGGCACTGCACAATGAGTGACGTCGCCATTACCACCCTGCTGATCGTGGCCCTGTTCGCCCTGCTGGGCAGCGGCGTGTGGATCGGCCTGACGCTGGCCGGCGTGGCGTGGATCGGCATGCAGCTGTTTTCGTCGCGGCCGGCCGGCGATGCAATGGCCATCACGGTCTGGGGTTCGGCCTCGAGCTGGACCCTCACGGCCTTGCCGCTGTTCGTGTGGATGGGAGAAATCCTGTTTCGCACCAAGCTGAGCGAAAGCATGTTCCGTGGGCTGGCGCCATGGGTCAACAGCCTTCCGGGGCGGCTGCTGCACACCAACGTGATCGGTTGCGCCATCTTTGCCGCGGTCTCCGGCTCTTCCGCCGCCACCTGCGCCACGATCGGGAAGATGACGTTGCCCGAACTGGCCAAGCGCGGCTATCCCGAGGAAATCACCATCGGTTCGCTCGCCGGCGCTGGCACGCTGGGCTTGCTGATTCCACCCTCGATCATCATGATCGTCTATGGGGTGATGGCAGACGTGTCCATCGCACGGCTGTTCGTGGCCGGCATCTTTCCGGGCATTCTGCTGGCCACGTTGTTCTCGGGCTATCTGGCGATCTGGGCGTCGTTCAATCGCGAGCTCATCCCGGTGCCCGACACTTTGCTCACGTTTGGGCAGAGGGTCTACGAGTCGCGCCACCTCATTCCCGTCGTGCTGCTGATCTCCGGGGTGCTCGGTTCTATCTATTCAGGCGTGGCCACGGCCACCGAGGCCGCTGCCATCGGCGTGGTGGGCTCACTGGTGTTGTCCTTGGTGCAGGGATCACTGAACTGGGCAACGTTCCGCGATTCACTGCTGGGCGCCACGCGCCTGTACTGCATGATCGCCTTGATCCTGTCCGGCGCCGCCTTTCTCACGCTGTCGATGGGCTATATCGGCCTGCCGCGGCACTTGGCCGAATTCGTCATATCGCTGGGGTTGAGCCCGTTCATGCTGATCATGGCCCTGGCGGTGTTCTACATCATCCTGGGTTGCTTCCTGGACGGGATCTCGATGGTGGTGCTGACCATGGGCGTGATCCTGCCCACGGTGACGGCCGCAAAGATCGACCTGATCTGGTTCGGAATCTTCATCGTGATCGTGGTCGAAATGGCACAAATCACGCCGCCCGTGGGCTTCAACCTGTTTGTGCTGCAGGGAATGACGGGCAAGGAGATCACCTGGATCGCGCGCGTGACCCTGCCTTTCTTCTTCCTGATGTGCGCGATGGTGCTGATCCTGTGGTGGTTCCCGCAGGTCGCAACCTGGCTGCCCTCGAAGATGTAGGGCTCAGGCGGCGCGCGCCCGGCCGCGCCGGCACCACGCGAGCCCGGCCAGCAGCCACAACCCCGCGCTCCACAGCCAGCCCGTTGTGCCACCACCGGTAGCGGGTGCGCCGCCGGTGCCGCCCCCATCGCCCGAGCCGCCACCGGTGCCGGCAGTGACCGTGACAGTCATGGCGTCCGTGCGGCCAGAATCGTCCGCTACCACCAGCTGAAAACCGAACGTGGCCGTCTGCGATGGAAGCGACACACTGGCCAGCGCCTGGTCGGAGCCAGCGACGAATACGGCAGGGCCTGACACCTGGCTCCATTGCCAGGCCGTGAGCTGCGAACCCGTGGCCGCCGCGCTGGCCCTGCCATCCAGCGTGACGACCGCGCCTGCGGCAACGGTTGCCGGCGCTTGCGCGATCGCCACCGGTGCCAGGGCCAGGCGCGTGGCATTGTTCGCGTCCAGCAATCCAGCGCCGCAGGTATCGACCGTGCAGTTGCAGGTCGTGTTGACGCCGTTGTGGTTGCTGCAAGTGGCATAAGCTGAATTGAAGATGTGCGGCCGGGCGGCAGCGCGCATCCGGACAATGAGCCGCGCCGGCGTCAGTGCCGGATTGAGAGAGAGCATCAGCGAGGCCACGCCGGCGGCCAGCGGTGCAGAGAAACTGGTGCCTTCCTTGAGGTCATAGCTGTCCGCCACGGGTCCCAGCGTGCCGGTGTTGGACAGCGAGTAAAGCGGGCCACCCGGTGCCATCAGGCCCATGCCGGGCCCGACGCTGGAGTAATCCTCCTTGAGCCCATCCTGGCGCACCGCACCGACTGCCAGCACGCCCCGGCAATCGGCAGGACGCCTGAGTTGCGCGCCGTAGCCATTGCCGCCGGCCACCACCACCAGGGAACCGGCTGCCGTGACCGCATCGATCGCATCCTGGTAGGCCGTATCGGTGCCCGAATTGCACGCGACGTCGCCGCCAAAGCTGATGTTGATGATCTTCGCCGAGTTGGGATTGACGGGGGCACCGTCCACCTGCAACCCTGCCGCCCACATCACCCCGGCCAGCAGGTCGCTCAGGAGCGCACCACACTTGCCGGCCACACGCACGGGCAGCACCCGGTTGTTCCAGTTGATGCCGGCAATGCCCTGCAGATTGTTCGTCACGGCGGCAATCTGCCCCGCGATGAACGTGCCGTGCCAGCTGCTGTCTTCCACGATGCAGCCCCGGAACGCCGGTGTTCGGACATCGGCCGCGGAGACCCAGTCGCCAGGATCGGAGGCATCCGCGTCGCGGCCGTCACCGTCGTTGGCAATGTCTGGGTCGCTGACAAAATCGTAGCCGGGCCAGAAGCGGCCGGCCAATTCAAGATCGGACTTGACGATGCCCGAGTCGACCAGCGCCACGGTCACCCCGGGCAAGCCCGTGCTGCGGTCCCACGCCGCCGGCATGTCCAGCGCCGAGGCAAAGGCAGCAGGCGACTGAAGGTGCCACTGCTGGGCATAGCCGGGATCGTTGGGTACCGCCAGGCGCTTGAGCAGCACATCGGGTTCTACCGAAGCCACCTCAGGCCGAAGCCGAAGCCGCCGCAACGCCGCGTCCAGCGACGCGCCTTCCAGGGGCCGAGCCAGCCGCAGCACATGGTGCTTGCGCCCCAGAAACGCCTGGCCGCGCAGTTCTATGCCTTCAGCCCGGGCCACCGACGCGACCAGCTCGCGCGGCAGCAAGCCTGCGGGGTTGCTTGATGCCTGGCCATCGCGCAGCTTGACGATCAGGCCACGAACGGGCTGCGCGGCCAGCGGGCCCGCGAGGACCAGGACCGCAAATGCCACCACGGCCAGAACAAGACGCCTCATGGGAGACGATCATCGCACGCATGCCGGCGCACTCGCAGCAACAGTGTGCAAGAGGCTCCTGCGACAGCGCCACTCAGGTGGGCGGCCACCACCACGTTGAAGCCCCAGAGCGGATCGAATGCCACTGGCTGCGACCAGGCCTGCTCGGCCAGCAGCTTGACCAGCAGGCCGCTGCCCAGCACGGCAGGCCAGGGCCCGAGCGCCGGCCGCCGCACGGAATATACCCAGAGCACGGCGGCACCGGCATGCAGGGGCCCCGACATGCCGGAGTACTGGCCA
>JANYAN010000254.1 GCA_025361305.1 Burkholderiales bacterium | reverse complement strand
TCTGCATCACCAGATCGGAGCTGAAGCCCAGGCAGGCCAGGTCTTTCAGCTCATCGCGGGTCATGGGGCCGGTGGTGTCCTGCGAACCGACCGACGTCATCTTCGGCTCGCAATAGGTGCCGGGGCGCACGCCCTGGCCTTCGGACAGACCGCAGGCCCGGCCCACCATCTTTTGCGCCAGCGTGAAGCCCTTGTGCGTATCGGCGGGATTGACCGGCAGACGGAACAGGGAGGAAGGCGGCAGGCCCAGCGCCTCGCGCGCCTTGGCCGTCAGGCCGCGGCCGATGATCAGCGGAATGCGGCCGCCGGCGCGCACTTCGTCGAACAGCACATCGCTCTTGAGCTTGAACTGCGCGATGACCTTGCCGTCCTTCAGGGCCTTGCCCTCGTAGGGACGCAATTCGACCACGTCGCCCATGCTCATCTGGCTCACGTCCAATTCGATCGGCAGCGCGCCCGAGTCTTCCATCGTGTTGTAAAAGATCGGGGCGATCTTGGCGCCCAGGCAGACCCCACCGAACCGCTTGTTCGGAACGAAGGGAATGTCTTCACCGGTGAACCAGAGAACCGAGTTGGTCGCCGACTTGCGGGACGAACCCGTGCCCACCACGTCACCCACATAGGCAACCAGGTTGCCCTTGGCACGCAGGTCTTCGATGAACTTGACCGGGCCGCGCTTGCCTTCTTCCTCGGGCGTGATGCCGGGCCGCGGGTTCTTGTGCATCGCCAGCGCGTGCAGCGGAATGTCAGGGCGGCTCCAGGCGTCCGGGGCGGGCGAAAGATCGTCGGTATTGATTTCACCGGCGACCTTGAAGATGCTGACCCTGATGCTTTGCGGCACTTCCGGCCGGCTGGTGAACCATTCGGCATCGGCCCAGCTTTGAAGCACCGCTTTCGCGTTGGCGTTGCCCTTGTCGGCCTTGTCCTTGACGTCGTGGAACTGGTCGAACATCAGGAGGGTCTTCTTGAGGCCCTGGGCCGCAATGTCGCCCACTTGCGCGTCGTCCAGCAGGTCGACCAGCGGGCTGATGTTGTAGCCGCCCAGCATCGTACCCAGCAGCTCGGTGGCCAGCGCGCGGCTGATGACGGCGCATTGCTCGGTGCCGTGGGCCACGGCCGCCAGGTAACTGGCCTTGACCTTGGCTGCGTCATCCACGCCGGCCGGCACGCGATGGGTAATGAGCTCCAGCAGGAATTGGCCTTCGCCCTGCGGCGGGTTCTTCAGCAACTCGATCAGCTCGCCGGTCTGGAGAGCAGACAAGGGCAAGGCGGGGATGCCAAGGGCAGCGCGTTCGGCTGCGTGTTCACGGTACGCGTTCAACATGGGGTTTCTCCGTTCGAAATCAAAATCGGGGGCGCTTCAGTTCCGGTCAGTCTTGACCGGCGCCGATGCGGCTGGAACTGGCAGCGGTTCAAGCAAGCTCGGTGCCGGGTTCAGTTTGAGCGCCTCGGCCACCGCGGCCTGGGCCGGGCTCATGCACTCGTCGGCCATGCGCTGGCCCATCTTGCGATTCATCAACATCGACTTGTTCGACAGCTGAAGCCACAGTGCCTCCGACTTGCTGTCTTCCAGCCGCACCGCGCCAGTACGGCTTTCCACCGGAAACATGCGGAATCGGCTGTTCTTGACCTGGACGTCGAAAAAGCCCGGCGCCTGGGGGTCGGGCGTGATAGTCACGAATGTCCCCAGCTCGCAGGGCAGGCGCCCCACATAGACCTGCTCGGCGACGGCCAGTTCGGCCGGCGACAGGGCGGCGTCGGCCGCTTCGATGCCCGCAGCCATCTGGTTGGCCGTGCTCTTGATTTCGGTGCGGCTGGCTTTGGGGTTGGGCTTGGCAGGGGCCTGCGCAAGCGCCATGGCGGTGCATGTTGCCGTCGCCACAAATGCCATGAGGATTTTCATTGAAGGAGTTCCCTGATTTTTAGTGACGCGGGGTCTCGAACCATGGCCGCACTTGCGCCGGAAGCGATCTGCCAGTGCGGTGGGCGCGCTCGAGCACCTGCCAGAAATACCGGTAGCTGGCCCGGTCATGCAGCGCCCCGTCGAAACTGATGGGGGCCCAGCCGGCCTCGGCTGCGGCGACGGCGATTCTGGCGGCGGTTTCAATTTCGTGTGCTCCGGGTGCGAAAGCCTCCAGAATGGGCCGGATCTGGTCCGGGTGAATGCTCCACATGCGGGTGTAGCCAAATTCGCGCGCAGCCCGCAACGCCGCCATGCGCATCGCCGTTGTGTCCTTGAACTCCGTCACGACGCTATGGGAGGGCACCTTCCCGTGTGCATGACATGCCGACGCGATCTCCAGTTTGGCGCGCACCACCAGCGGGTGGGTGAACTGCCCCTGGATGCCCATGCCCTCGATGGGGATTGCGCCGCCGTGGGCTGAGACGAAATCCATCAGGCCAAAGCTGAGCGATTGCACCCTGGGGTGCGCGGCGATATCGAACGCACGATGCACTGCCGCCGGCGACTCGATCAGAACCTGGAGCGGCAGGTGGCCGGCGCCGGCCTGCTCCAGCGCCAGGCTCGCACGCCCCACATCGGCAACGCTTTCGACCTTGGGCACCATGATGTGGCACAGCTTGCTGCCGGCCTTTCCCGCGATGATGGCAATGTCTTGTTCGAACGCGGGATGGTCGACCGGATGGACGCGCACTGCGACGCGGGCCTTGTCGCTGGCCAGCGAAGCCAGCGCCACGACCAGCGCGGCGTGGTCGGCCTCCCCGCCCACCGGCGCGCCATCTTCGCAATCGAGCGTCACATCGAACACGCAGGCGCCGAATTCCTCGGTCATCTCGGCCTGCAACTGCAGGCTCTTGCGCATCCGTGCCTCCACGCCGCTGTAGTGGTCGCACACCGGAAGGACACCGGTCTGCGCCTGCACGCCAAGGAGGATATCGCGTGGGTGATTCATTACAGCAGGTGTGCCACTCCGGCCTGCTCGTCCTGCAACTCCTTGAGGGTCTTGTTGATGCGTTCCTGGCTGAACTCATCGATTGCCAGGCCCTGGACGATGCTGTACTTGCCGCCTTGGGTGGTGACGGGGAAGCCAAACATCACGTCCTTCGGGATGCCGTAGTCGCCATTGGACGGCACGCCCATCGTCACCCACTTGCCCTGGGAGCCCAGGGCCCAATCGCGCATGTGATCGATGGCCGCATTGGCGGCCGAGGCGGCGGACGACAGGCCGCGCGCCTCGATGATGGCCGCGCCGCGCTTGCCCACCGTGGGCAGGAAGACATCGGCGTTCCAGACCTGGTCGTTGATCATGTCCTTGATGGCCTTACCGCCGGCGGTGGCAAAGCGGTAGTCGGCATACATGGTGGGCGAATGATTGCCCCACACCGTCAGCTTCTCGATATCGCCGACGGCCGTGCCGGTCTTTGCCGCGACTTGCGACAGGGCCCGGTTGTGGTCCAGGCGCAGCATGGCGGTGAAGTTCTCGCGCGGCAGGCCGGGAGCGCTCTTCATGGCAATGTAGGCGTTGGTATTGGCCGGGTTGCCCACCACCAGCACCTTGACATTGCGGCTGGCCACCGCGTCAAGCGCCTTGCCCTGACCAATGAAGATCTGGCCGTTGATGGACAGCAGTTCGGCCCGCTCCATCCCCGCCTTGCGCGGCATCGAGCCCACCAGCAACGCATAGTCGGTGTCCTTGAAGGCGGTCATGGGGTCGCCGTGCGCCTCCATGCCAGCCAGCAGCGGGAAGGCGCAGTCTTCCAATTCCATCATCACGCCCTTGAGCGCCTTTTGCGGGCCTTCGACCGGGACTTCCAGCAACTGCAGGATGACGGGCTGGTCCTTGCCCAGCATTTCGCCGGACGCAATACGGAACAGCAGGGCGTAACCGATTTGGCCGGCGGCACCGGTGACAGCAACACGGACTGGCTTCTTGCTCATGGGAGATCTCCGAATGGAAGTTGGGAAAGGGGTGTCGGCGGCGGCCCGGCGGCCAGCAAAACAGCCTGCAAGTTTACCCTCGAAAACCCTAGGTCGTCAATTTGTCTTATATCTTATATAAGATATTATTGGCAAAGATTCAAGCTTGCCCTTTTCCCCCGACAAGAGGCTGACAACACCATGGCTACCCACACTGCCGACGCCGCAGGCGTTGCGCTGACGCCGCCTTCGGCAACGCCGGCGTTCAGCCCGCTGTACCAGCAGATCAAGGGGCTCATCCTGCAAAGCCTGGAGGCCGGCGAATGGAAGCCGGGCGAGGCCATCCCCAGCGAGATGGACCTGTCAGCACGATTTCGGGTGAGCCAGGGCACGGTACGCAAGGCCATCGACGAACTGGCTGCCGAAAACCTGGTCGTGCGGCGCCAGGGCAAGGGCACTTTTGTCTCCACGCACTCCGAACAGCATGTCCAGTACCGCTTTCTCAAGCTGATGCCGGACAACGGCGACCGCAACAGCGAAGGACCGGCGCAGCGCAGGGTGCTGGAGTGCAAGCGATCCCGTGCCACTGCCGATGTGGCCCGCGCCTTGTCGGTGCGCTCGGGCGATCCGGTGATCCAGGTGCGGCGGGTGCTGGCATTTGCCGCCGTACCCACGATCCTGGAAGACCTTTGGCTGCCTGGCACAGCGTTCAAGGGACTGACGGCCGAACAGATGGCCGGCTATCACGGGCCCACCTATGCCATGTTCGAAGTCGAATTCGGCGTGCGGATGGTGCGGGCCGAGGAAAAGATCCGGGCCGTCGCGGCCGATGATGTTCAGGCGGCGCTGCTGAACGTGAGCACGCAGGCGCCGTTGCTGAGCGTCGAGCGCATTGCCTATACGTACAACGACATGCCGATGGAGTTGCGCCGTGGCCTCTATCGAACCGATACCCACCACTACCGGAACGAACTCAATTAATCTGAAAAGATGAAGGCTCCGTGTCAGTTTGGTGCGTTGCAATAGAATTTTAGGCTGACTGCCTTTCCCGAATAATGCGGCGGGTCCGTTCCGCCAAGAAAGCGACGCAATGACAGAGCTTGCCAAAAAGCGGCCGGAATTCCGAAATATCCACGCCCTCAAGGACCTGCCGGGTTACCGCCTGCCTGTTGCCGGCATCGTCTCGATCCTGCATCGCGTCAGCGGCGTCCTGATGTTCCTGGCCCTGCCGTTCATCATCTGGCTGTTCGACACCTCGATCTCCTCCGAATATTCGTTCGCCAGGTTTCGCGCGGTGTTCTCGGTGGGCGTGTGGATCATTCCGGGCATCGTGTTCAAGCTGGCGGCGCTGGCCCTGATTTGGGCCTACCTCCACCACTTCATCGCCGGCTTGCGCCACCTCTGGATGGACCTGAGCCACGCGGCCGTGACCAAGGAGTTCGGCGCCAAGTCCGCCATCGTCACCTTGGCAGCGAGCCTCACGCTCACCGCCGCCCTCGGCCTGAAGCTGTTCGGCGCCTACTGAACAGCCCAGCTTCTGGCACGTTTCTCCTGACGCCCCCGACCGGAAAATACAAAATGTCTGTCAATTACGGCTCCAAGCGCATCGTTGTCGGTGCCCACTATGGCCTTCGCGACTGGCTCAGCCAGCGCATCACCGCGGGGCTGATGGCCCTTTTCACGCTGATCCTGCTTGCGCAAGTGCTGTTCAGCAGCGGCCCGATAGGCTACGAAAAGTGGGCCGGCATCTTCGCCAGCCAGTGGATGAAGGTCCTTACCTTCACTGTCATTGCCTGCCTGCTCTGGCACGCCTGGGTCGGGATGCGCGATGTGTGGATGGATTACATCAAGCCCGTCGGGGTTCGTCTTGCGCTGCAGGTCTTCACCATCGTCTGGCTGGTCGGCTGCGCCGGCTGGGCCGTTCAAGTTCTCTGGAGACTGTGAGCATGACCTACACGAAGAACAACATCACCCGCCGCAAATTCGACGTGGTCATCGTCGGGGCCGGTGGCTCGGGCATGCGCGCATCGCTCCAGTTGGCACGTGCCGGCCTGAACGTTGCGGTGCTGTCCAAGGTGTTTCCGACACGCTCGCACACCGTCGCCGCGCAGGGGGGCATTGGAGCGTCGCTGGGCAACATGTCCGAGGACAACTGGCACTACCATTTCTACGACACGATCAAGGGCTCTGATTGGCTGGGCGACCAGGACGCGATCGAGTTCATGTGCCGGGAAGCGCCCAAGGTCGTCTATGACCTCGAACACATGGGAATGCCCTTCGACCGCAATCCTGACGGCACGATCTACCAGCGCCCGTTCGGTGGCCACACCGCCAACTACGGCGAAAAGCCGGTGCAGCGCGCCTGCGCGGCGGCCGACCGCACCGGACACGCCATGCTGCATACGCTGTACCAGCAGAACGTCAAGGCC
>JANYAN010000221.1 GCA_025361305.1 Burkholderiales bacterium | reverse complement strand
TGTCGATGCGCTTGCCCGCGGCTATGTCGCGGTGGGCGGCAGCATGTCCCCGACCAAGGGGCCGGAGACCTACCTGCGCAAAACGCGCGAGGGACGGTCGCTCGAAGTCAAGACGCTGCCGCTGCCCGATGGAGGTGTCGTGCGCACCTTCACCGATGTGACGGACTACGTCCAGGCTCAGGAGGCACTGGCCCGCAAGCAGGCCCAGCTCAGCGCGCTGGTCAACAACATTCCCGACCGCGTCTGGCTCAAGGATGCCGACGGGGTGTACCTGTTGTCCAATCCGGCCCACCGGCGCCAGCATGGCGTGCGCGACGAAGATGTGATCGGCAAGACGGCGGCGCAGCTGTTCGGCAATGAGGTTGCCGCACGCCAGCGAGAGACCGACCTGACGGCGATGGCTTCGGACCAGCCGCTGGTCTACGAGGATCAGCTGGTAAATCGCCACGACGGGACGCTGCAGCAGGTGGAGCTGGTGAAGGTGGCCATGCGCGACGAGGGGGGCCGTGCCATTGGCGTGCTGGGCATTGCCCGCGACATCACGGCGCGCAAACGGGCCGAGGCAGCGCTGATCGCCGCGCGCGACGCAGCCGAAGCCGGCAACCGGGCCAAGGCGCAGTTCCTGGCGAACATGAGCCACGAAATCCGTACCCCGATGAATGCGGTGATCGGCATGAGCGACCTGCTGCTGGACACCCAGCTCAGTTCTGCCCAGCGCGAGTTCGCCGAGACCATCCGCACCAGCGGCAATACGCTGCTGGCGCTGATCAATGACATCCTTGATTTCTCCAGGATCGAGTCGGGTCAGCTCAAGCTCGAGCGCACTCCCGTCAATCTGGCCGAATGCGTGGAAAGTGCGCTGGACCTTACCAGCGGCCCTGCAGCAGCCAAGGGCCTGGAGCTGCTCTACTGCATCGAAGATGACGTGCCACGCACGGTCCATGGGGACGTCACGCGGCTGCGGCAGATTTTCGTCAACCTGATCAACAACGCGGTCAAGTTCACGCAGCGCGGCGAGGTGCTCGTCACAGTGTCCTGTCGAGCCGCGACGAATGGCGGCATGCTGCTGCACGGCTCGGTGCGCGATACCGGCATCGGCATCCCGCCTGAACGGCAGGACCGCCTGTTCCAGATGTTCAGCCAGGTCGATGCGTCGACGACGCGCCAGTACGGCGGCAGCGGCCTGGGGCTGGCAATCTGCCGGCGCCTGCTGACGCTGATGGGCGGGCGCATCTGGCTTGAATCAAGCGTCGGCGAAGGATCCGACTTCCAGTTCGAAATTCCGCTGCAGCCGGCGCCACCGGGCGCAGGTGCGCATGTCCACGAGCACGCGGCCGGCCTGGCGGGCCGTCGGCTGCTGCTGGTGGACGACAACGCAAGCAGCCGCCGGATCCTCACGCTGCAGACCACGCGATGGGGTTTTCAGCCGCGTGCCGCGTCTTCCGGCTCGCAGGCGCTGGCCTGGGTCGATGCTGGCGAAGTCTTTGAGGCTGCGGTCCTTGACGCGCAAATGCCCGGCATGGACGGCTATGCCCTGGGCGGGCAATTGCGCCAGCACTTCGGACGGCTGCCGCTGCTGCTGCTGACGGCGATCGGGGATCCCGGAAAGCGGCTGGCCGGCCTGGACGGGGCGCAGGCCCTGACCAAGCCAGTCAAGGCCCAGGCCCTGCTCGACGCGTTGACCGGCCTGTTTGCGCTGCAGACCCCGGCCAGCGCACCCCCGGCCCAGGTCTTGGTGGCCGCACACGAGCCCCGCCTGGCCGAGCTGCTGCCGCTGCGCGTCCTGCTGGCCGAGGACAACCTGGTCAACCAGCGTGTGGCCGCCTTGATCCTGAGCGGCCTCGGGTACGACGTGGGGATCGCGACCGACGGCCTGCAGGCGCTCGAACAGGTGGCGCTGGCCGCTGCGCAGGGCGGGCCGTTCGACGTGATCCTGATGGATGTGCAGATGCCCGCCATGGATGGTCTGGAGGCCACTCGCCGGCTGCGCGCCCACTACCCCGGAGCCGCCCGGCCGTGGATCATCGCGATGACGGCCAATGCAATGGAGGGCGACCGCGAAGCCTGCCTGGCTGCCGGCATGGACGACTACCTGAGCAAGCCCATCCGGGCGGCCGGTGTGGGAGAGGCCCTGCGGCGCGCCGGCGCGGGGCTCGCGCGTCTCAGAGCCGGCTGATCAGAGCCATCGCGGCCGCCGGGGCGCGTTCCTTGGCGCCATTGATGAAGTAAATAAATGCCGGCTTGCCAGTGGCCGCCCAGGTTCGGGCGCCCCGGGCCCACTGGTCCAGGGCGCCGGGCGGGTAGCCGGTCGCACATCCGGGCTGACTGCGCATCAGCCGCAGGTAGGCGAATTCAGCCTGCGCATCGGCAATCGCCGGAAACTGCTCGGAGTCGGTGTGCACCGCGACGCAGCCGTACCGTCGCACTAGCGGCAGGAACTCGGCCGAGAGGAAGCTCTCGTGCCGCACGTCCAGTGCATGGCGCAGGGCCAGCCCGTCGACGTGCCGTGGCAGCAAGGCCAGGAAGGCTTCAAAATCGGACGCCTCGAACCGCTTGGTCGGCATGAACTGCCAGACGATCGGCCCCAGCTTGTGGCCGAGCTCGGAGATGCCGCTGCCGACAAACCGCGCGATCGACTCACCGGCCCCGGCCAGCAGCTTGCGATTCGTCGCAAAGCGGTTGGCCTTGAGCGAGAAGACGAATTCGGGCGGCGTCTGGTCGCGCCATTTGGCGAAGGTGGGTGGTTTGAAGGTGCTGTAGTAGGTGCCGTTGACCTCGATGGTGGTCAGCCTGCGGCTGGCCCACGACAACTCCTGGCTGCGCGGCAGGCCCTTGGGGAAGAAGTTGTCGCGCCAGGGCTCGTAGGTCCAGCCGCCGACCCCCACGAGAATATCTTGTGTGCCCATCCGGCTTCTCCATTCGATTGCCCTCACTCAGTCTAGCGCAGCCGCGGCGCTGGGCGTAAAGTGCCGGTTTGCCCACGCAGACCCGGAGACCTACATGAACTTGCCCCTGCATCGCGAGATTCCCGCCGCCGTCCTCGACGCCTCTGTTGCCCTGGCCCAGAGCAGCGAGCAGTGGGATCGCGACATCGTCAGGCAGGTCAACGATTACATCCAGATTCCGGCCAAATCGCCTGGCTTCGACAAGGACTGGGCGCAGCACGGGTTCATAGAAACAGTCATGCGCAATGCCGCGGCCTGGGTCGAGGCCCAGAAAGTCGAGGGGCTCAAGCTGGAGGTCGTGCGCCTGCCGGGCCGCACGCCCGTGCTGTTCTTCGAGATCGCGGCAACGCGCACGGATGCAACGCAGACCGTGCTGATGTATGGCCACCTGGACAAGCAGCCCGAGTTCACCGGCTGGCGCAACGATCTCGGTCCCTGGACCCCGAAGTACGAGAACGGCAAGCTGTACGGGCGCGGCGGCGCCGATGATGGCTATGCGGTCTATGCCAGCATCGCCGCAGTGCAGGCCCTCAAGGCCCAGCAGGTGGCGCACCCCCGTATCGTCGGCCTGATCGAGACCTGCGAGGAGTCCGGCTCTTACGACCTGTTGCCCTATGTCGACGCGTTGCGGCCCCGGCTGGGCGATGTCGGGCTGGTGATTTGCCTGGACTCGGGAGCCGGCAACTACGACCAGCTGTGGCTGACCAGCTCGCTGCGCGGCATGGCCAGCGGCACGCTCAAGGTCGAAATCCTCACCGAAGGCGTGCATTCGGGCGACGCCTCGGGCCTGGTTCCATCGAGCTTTCGGATCATGCGCCATGTGCTCGACCGGTTGGAGGACAGCAAGACCGGGCGCCTGCTGCCGCAGGCATTCCATTGCGAGATCCCTGTCGAACGCGCCGCGCAGGCCCGGGCGACCGCCGCGATCCTGGGAGATGAGGTCTACAAGCGCTTTCCGTGGGCGCACCATGACTGCGGCGGCTCTACCGCCTTCGCTCTGCCCACCACCACCGAGCCGGTACAGGCCCTGATCAACCGCACCTGGACCCCGACGCTGTCGGTGACCGGTGCCGAAGGCTTCCCGGCGCTGCAGGACGCAGGCAACGTGTTGCGGCCCTACACCGCGTTCAAACTTTCGCTGCGCCTGCCGCCACTGGTCGACGCGCCGCAAGCCGTGCAGCAACTCAAGGCGCTGCTCGAGGACAACGCACCGTACCAGGCCAAGGTGACATTCGAGGCCAGCAGCGCCGCAACCGGCTGGAACGCGCCGACGACGGCCGCCTGGTTCGGACAGGCGCTCGATGAGGCATCGCAAGCCTATTTCGGCGCGCCGTGCGGGTTCATCGGCCAGGGCGGCACGATCCCGCTGATGAACATGCTCAGCCTGGGATTTCCTACGTCGCAGATGATGGTCTGCGGCGTGCTCGGGCCGCGCAGCAATGCCCACGGGCCGAATGAATTCCTGCACGTGCCGTATGCGAAGAAGCTGACGGCCGCGGTCGCACAAGTCATTGCCCGCATGCCGTGAACCGCCCGCGCCTGACCGTTCGCCCATGGCCGAGCTTTACAGCGACTCCACGCTGACCACGTTTACAGCGAGTGACGGCGACAACCTCGCCGTGCAGGACTGGCCCCTGCCCGACGGTGTCGCGCTGCGCGGCGTCGTGATCCTGGTCCACGGGCTGGGCGAGCACGCCGGCCGCTACGACCACCTGGCGCGGCGCCTGAACAGCTGGGGCTTCGCCGCGCGCGGGTATGACCAGTACGGCCATGGAGAATCGGGCGGCGTGCGCGGCGGGTTGCCCATCAGTACGCGGCTGGTCGACGATCTGGCCGACCTGATCGACAGCACCCGCACCCGGATGGACGAAGGGGTGCCGCTGATCCTGCTGGGCCACAGCATGGGCGGGCTGGTTGCGGCCACCCTCGTGGCACAGCGCAGTCGCCCCGTGGACGGGCTGGTGCTGTCGTCCCCGGCGCTGGACCCTGGCTTGAGCACGATCCAGAAGATGCTGGTGGCGGTGCTGCCGCGCCTGATTCCCAACCTGGCTGTGGGGAACGGGCTGAACCCGGAGCTGATTTCGCATGACCCCGCGGTGGTGGCGGCCTATCGGGCTGATCCTCGGGTTCACAACCGCATCTCGGGCCGGCTGGCCCGCTTTATCGCCGAATCGGGGCCGCGGGTCGTTGCGCGGGCGGCCCAATGGAAAGTGCCGACACTGCTGATGTACGCAGGCGCCGATGGCCTGGTCAATCCCGCGGGCAGCCGCGCCTTCGCGGCGGAGGCTCCGGGCGCCGTGGTGACGGTGCGCTGCTTCGCCGACCTTTACCACGAGATCTTCAACGAGCTAGATTCGGCTGAGGTCTTCAGTGCCTTGCACCAGTGGCTGGACGAGCGATTCTGAACGGCGACCTCAGCGCTGGCGACGCATGGCCAGCCAGAGCAGCGCGGCACCGGTCAGGGCGAGCGGAACGAGCGATCCGCAATTCAGGAGCGTCCAGCCTTGCGTCGTGACCAGCATGCCGGAGGCCAGCGATGTGAGGGCGAGCGTGGCAAACACGCAGAAGTTCAGCGCGCCCTGGGCCTTGTCCCTTTCCTCGGTTGCATAAGTGGTCAGGGACAAGGTGGTACTTCCGGTAAAAAGGAAGTTCCATCCGACCCCCAGCAGAAACAACGCGACCAGAAACTGGTTCACTTCCACGCCGGACAGGGCGACCATGACGCAGCCCAGGTTGAGCACAAGCCCCGCGCCCATGACCGGCAGCGCGCCGAACCGGCGAATCAGCGAACCGGAAAAGAACCCCGGGACGAACATGCCGATCACGTGCCACTGCAGCACCAGCGCCGCGTCCGGGAACGGCAGGCTGCATTGCTGCATCGCGATCGGTGTCGCCGCCATCAGCAGATTCATTACGCCGTAGCCCAGTGCCCCGGAAACCGCCGCGACGACGAAGACCGGTTGCGCGATGATCTGCGCCAGAGGACGGCCCGCTGAAGCGCTGGCCTTTGCCGGTGCCGGTGGAAATTCCATGAACGCCAGCACGGCCAGCGCCAGTAGCGCGATCAGCACCAGCGAGACGGCCTTTTCGCGTGCCGGTGGCAACGCCAGTTCCGCCGCGGCGAAGCGGTACAGGCCCGCGTTGGCGTTGTAGTAGCCGGCCACTGCCGTGGCCAGGCACAGCAGCCAGAAGTTGCGGCTGATGGCGGCCCAGGCGCACAGCAGCGTGGCCAGCAGTGCCACGATCAGGCCGAGCTGGAACGAACGCTTTCGCCCGTAAAGGGCCTGCGTTCGCGCCACCAGGCCCGTCGACAACGCGCTGCCCAGGACGTAACACATGACTGGAACCGTCGCCATCCAGCCCAGCGGCGCCAGCGAAAGGCCGACCAGGCCATTGATGGCGATGAACGCGACGTTGTTGGTGAGAAACAGGCCCTGGCAAACTGCCAGCAACCAAAGGTTGCGATTCATTGACGCCCTCCGAGTCCGATCTTAGTGGTGCGGGCCGGCGCGACTGACTCGCAGGGGCTTGACCAGGATCACATGGTGTGCCGCAGTAGCGCGCTAGGCTGGTCGCTGGAGAACGCTATGGACTTTGAACCAGGCCCGGACGTCGTGGCGCTGCAGCGGCGCCTCGAAGAATTCATGGACCGCTATGTCCTGCCGTACAACGCTGCATGGCACAACGCTGTGGCCGAGGGCAGCTACCCGCCGCCTTTTCTCGAGGATCTGAAGGCGCTGGCCCGCTCCGAGGGCCTGTGGAACCTGTTTCTGCCCGGCCTGCGCGACCATGAGCCCGGCAGCCGCCTCTCCAACCTGGCCTATGCGCCGCTGGCCGAGATCATGGGGCGGCTGCCCTGGGCCTCGGAGGTATTCAATTGCAGCGCGCCGGACAGCGGCAACATCGAGCTGCTGCACCGTTTCGCGACGCCAGAGCAGGCGGCACAATGGCTGACGCCCCTGCTCGAGGGCAACATCCGCTCGGCCTTCGCGATGTCCGAACCCGATGTCGCATCGTCGGATCCAACCGAACTGCAAACGACGGTGCAGCGCGAAGGCGGGCAGCTGATCCTGAACGGGCGCAAATGGTTCATCACCGGTGCCGCGCACCCGAATTGCCGGCTGCTGATCGTCATGTGCCGCCATGCCGGCGAGGCGGCGGATGCGTCGTCCCACAAACGGCACAGCATGGTGCTGGTGCCGCTGGATACGCCCGGCGTGACGGTGGTGCGCAATATCGCCATCCTGCAACACCATGCGCCGGAGGGCCATTGCGAGATCCTGCTGCGTGACGTGCGGGTGCCTGAGTCGTGCCTGCTTGGCGGCTGGGGCGAGGGTTTTTCGATGGCGCAGGCCCGGCTCGGGCCCGGGCGCGTTCACCACTGCATGCGCACGATCGGCCAGTGCGAACTGGCCCTGGCCCTGGCGTGCGAGCGCACGCTCGAGCGCCGACCGTTCGGCCGGTACCTGTCGGACTACGCGAACGTGCAGGACTGGATCGCGCAGTCCCGGATCGAGATAGACCAGGCCCGCCTGCTGGTGCTGCGCGCCGCCTGGAAGCTAGACCGCAACGACGCTGGGCAGGACATCCGGGCCGACGTCGCCGCGATCAAGGTCGTGGCGGCCCAGCTGCAGACCCGCGTGGTCGACCGGGCGATCCAGATATTCGGCGCCATGGGGCTCTCGCCTGACACGCCCTTGGCGTGGCTGTGGACCTGGGGCCGGGCGATGCACTTCCTGGACGGCCCGGACGAAGTTCACCTGCGCACCATTGCCCGCACCGAGCTGGCCCAGGCGCGTGGGCGCATGGGCAGTAGCGCGGCCTACTTCACCACGCCCGAGCAACTCAAGGCGCCGCCGCGCATTCGCTGAGGACCCCGTTTGCGCGGCAGCAGCCCGCGCGGCAAAGGCGGGGCCGGGCAGGCCTTACTCGACCAGCAAGGCCCCCAGCGCCGCCAGCGGCGCGGTTTCGGCGCGCAATACGCGCGCACCCAGACTGGCGGGCCTCCAGCCGTGGTGCAGTGCCCGCTGTTCTTCGGCTGCAGTCCAGCCGCCTTCGGGGCCACACAACAGCTGTACCCGCCCGATGCTGCCAGCCGCCTGCCGCAGCGGCTGCGCCTCGGGATGCAGGGACAGCAGCAAGGCAAGCCCGTCCGGTCGGGCGGTCGCAAACCAACTCGCAAATGGCGCGACGGCATGGACCCGAGGTACACGGTTTCGACCGCACTGCTCGCAGGCAGCCGCCGCCACCGCTTGCCAGTGCGCCTTCTTCTTCTCGGCGCGATCGGCCTCCAGCCTGAGCACGGTGCGCTCGGTCATCAGCGGCTGAACGCTCGCCACGCCCAGTTCAGTGGCCTTTTCCACCAGCCAGTCCATCCTGTCGTTCGCGGGGATGCCGATGGCCAGATGCACCTCGCGCGCCGCCTCGCGCTCCACCGCCATGTGCTGGCCAACCCGCACCTGCACCTCGTTGCGCCCCATGCGGTCGACCACCGCATCCCATTCGCCGCCCTCGCCGTTGAACAGCGTGACGGGCCGGCCGGGTTGCAGGCGCAAGACCTGCACGTGTCGCGCGGCGCCTGCCGGCAGCATGAGTGCTTCGCCCGGCACGATGGGCGTGGCGCAATGCAGTCGCGGCGCGCTAAACCCGGCCGAAGGCATAACCCACCGCCGGCTCAGTGCCCTCGACCTCGTCCAGCAGGCGCAGCAAGGGCCCAAGCTCCCGGTAGCGCCCGGCTGTGGCTCGGATATACGCGATGAAGCGGGGGACATCGGCCAGGTACTTCGGCTTGCCGTCGCGCAGGGTCAGCCGGGCGAAGATGCCGGCCACCTTCAAGTGGCGCTGCAGTCCCATCCACTCGACACCGCGGTAGAACTCGCCGAAATCCGGATCCACTGGCAGACCCGCCTTCTGCGCGCGCTGCCAGTAGCGCACCGTGACGTCGAGCACGAACTCCTCATCCCAGCTCAAGAAAGCATCACGCATCAGGCTGGCGATGTCGTAGGTGATGGGTCCGTACACGGCGTCCTGAAAGTCCAGGACGCCCAATCGGGGCTCGGCCGGATCGGCGGGCATCATCAGGTTGCGCGGCATGAAGTCGCGATGCACATAGACACTGGGCGCGGCCAGATTGCGCTGGACAATCAGCGCGAAGGTGGTGTCCAGCGTCCGGCGCAGCTTGCCCTCGAGCGCGATGGCGCGGTGCCCCTGCAGGTACCAGTCCGGGAACAGCGCAAGCTCCCGCGCCAGCAGCGGCGCGTCGTACGCCGGAAGCACCCCGGGGCGCGAGGCTGCCTGCCAGGTCACCAGCGCATCGACGGCGCGCAGGTAAAGCGGCCGGTTGGCGTCAGCCCGGTCGGGGTCCACGGCCTCAAGCATGGTTTGCGTGCCCAGGTCCTGCAGCAGCAGGAATCCCATAGGTTCGTCCCAGGCCAGGACGCGTGGCACGTTCAGGCCGGCCTCGTGCATCAACTGCGCCACCCGGACAAACGGCCGGCAGTCTTCCCGCTCCGGCGGCGCGTCCATGATGATGTAGGTCGCACCGCGGCCGTCGATCCGCAGATAGCGGCGGAAACTGGCGTCGGCCGATGCCAGGCGCAGGCTGGCCGGATCCAGTGAGTGGGCTGGCGCGACGGTGTCCAGCCAGCGATCGAAAGCCACGTGGCGTACGTTGTCCGTCCAGGCAACGGGCGGCGCGAGGGCGGGGGGGGCGGGCGCGATATCGCTCATGGATAATCCATTCTACAAATCCAGTCCTGCCCGACGCCCAGCGCAGGGCCGGGCAGGCCGCCCCCGCTTGTTGATGCCCGACCTGAAACCCCTAGTCTTGCGTGCCTGTTTCGTCCTGACCCCCGTGGCTTTTGCCGCATGCGCACTGCTGCAACCGCAGGAAGCGCGCAGCCAGGAGTCGCCGCAGCTCAAACCCAGCGCCACGTTGCGCGAGAGCCTGCCGGCCGAGGCGCGTGACCAGCTGCCCACCTACCTGTCGGGCGAGCACGTTTCCGGCCGCACCGACCTGGAAACCGTGGTGGAGGGCAACGCGCAATTGCGTCGCGGTGACACCGTGATCCGTGCCGACAGGCTGGAGTATTACCAACCGGGTGACCTGGCCAAGGCACGCGGCAACGTGCGCATCAATCGCGCCGGCAACGTCTTCGAAGGCCCGCTGCTCGAATTGAAAGTCGAGGCGTTCGAGGGATTCTTCAACGAGCCGCGCTACCGCTTCCTCAAGAACAACGCGTATGGCCAGGGCGACCGGGTCGACTTCATCGACGACAAGCGCGCGGTTGTGCGCAATGCCACCTATACCACCTGCCAGCGGCGGCCGGGCCCCGCGTGGATGCCCGACTGGATCCTGCGCGCCGCGAGCATCCGGATCGACAACGAGGACGAAACCGGGCAGGCTGACGGCGCGGTGCTGAGCTTCCTTGGGGTGCCTATCCTGCCGGTGCCCTCGGTCTCCTTCCCCCTGACCGACAAGCGCAAATCGGGCCTGCTGCCCCCGACGATAGGGTTGGACAACATCAGCGGCATGGAGCTGACGGTTCCGTACTACTGGGACATCGCGCCAAACCGCGACGCCACGTTCTACCCGACCGTGCTGACCAAACGGGGGATCGACCTGGGCGGCGAGTTCCGCTACCTCGAGCGCGATTACTCGGGCACCATGCGGGCCGACTACATGCCCTCGGACTCCCTGCGCCAACGCGACCGCTGGGGTTACGCGATCAAGCACGACGGGGTGATTGACAGCCATCTGCCCGGCGTGGGCACTGTCGGGCTCAACCTGAACCTCAACCGGGTCAGCGATGACAATTACTGGAGCGACTTCCCCCACGCAAGCACCTCGCTGACCCAGCGGCTGCTTGCCCAGGAAGGCGCGCTGACGTGGTCCCGGGGCGACTTCTCGCTGGTGGCACGGGCCAAGAAATGGCAGACGCTGCAGGACGTGAACTCACCGATCGTGCCGCCGTATGACCTGGTGCCCCAGATCCTGGGCACCTACACCCGCACCGATCTGCCGGGCGGGCTGAACCTCAACATCCAGGCGGATCACACCCGGTTCGAATCCGATCCGACCCTGACGCTCCAGCCCAACGGGCAGCGCAGCTACGTGCAGGCGCAGATCAGCCGGCCCTGGCAGGCGCCCGGCTGGTTTGTCACGCCCAGGTTGCAGCTGAACGCTGCACGCTACGAACTTGACGCGCCACTGGTCGTCGGCGGCCCGAGCTCGCCTACCCGCAACGTGCCGACCTTCAGCCTGGACAGCGGCCTGGTGTTCGAGCGTGACGCCAGCTACTTTGGCCGCAGCTTCAGGCAGACCCTGGAGCCGCGTGCCTTCTATGTCTACACGCCGTTTCGAGACCAGAGTCAGATGCCCAGCTATGACTCGGCCAGCAACGACTTCAACTTCGCCAGCATCTATACCGAAAATGCGTTTGGCGGCAATGACCGGATATCTGACAACAACCTGCTGACCCTGGGCGTCAGCACGCGGCTGCTGGACCCGGATACCGGCGCAGAGGCGGCTCGCTTCGGTGTTGCCCAGCGGGTGCGGTTCGCCGACCAGCGGGTGACCTTGCCAGGCGGCGCGCCGGTCAGCGAGCGTCTCTCGGATATCCTGTTCGGAGCCTCGGTGCGTTGGGTTCCCCAGTGGGGCGTCGACGCGACCCTGCAGTACAACCCGAAGACCAGCCAGTCCATCCGCTCGACCCTTGGGGGCCGCTACAGTGCAGGCAACTACCGGGTTGTCACCGCTGCCTACCAGTTGCAGCGCGGCTCGAGCGAGCAGGTCAACGTCGGGTGGCAGTGGCCGATCAACGACCTGTGGGGAGACCGGGGCACTGACTTCGGGCCCGGGATGGGTCAGGGAGAGGGCCGCTGGTTCAGCGTGGGCAGGCTGAACTTCAGCCTGCTGGACCGCCGGCTGGTCGATGCCGTGGTGGGCCTGGAGTACGACGCTGGCTGCTGGCTTGGCCGCGTCGTGTTTCAGCGGCTGCAAAGCAGCACCACGACGGCGAACAAACGACTCATGTTCCAGCTGGAGTTCGTCGGGTTTACCCGGCTGGGCTCCAATGCCTTGCAGACACTGCGGGAGAATGTCCCCGGTTACCAGTTCCTGCGCGAGCAGGTCGTCCCTCCGAGTCGTTTCAGCAACTACGATTGACAGAACGTGAATACCATGAACCAACGCGCCTGTGCCCTGGGGCTGGTCTGCCTCGCCCAGGCAGCCGCCCTGACCCTGCCCGTAGCGGCCCAAGGCCTGCGGGTCTCGCCGCAGCTGGGTGCCGGCCGTCCTGCGACGACCCCGGCATCCAGCACGCCACGGGCGGCTGACTACATCGTGGCCGTTGTCAATTCCGAGCCGGTCACGAACAACGAGGTGCGGTCGCGCCTGTTCCGCTTCGAGCAGCAGATGAGCCAGCAGGGCCAGCCGCTTCCCAGCCGCGGCGAGCTGATCACCGAGGTGCTGGAGCGGCTGATCAGCGAAAAGGCCCAGCTGCAGCTGGCGCGCGAGAATGGCGTGAAGGTGGACGAGGCGCTGGTCGACCTTGCCGAGGAAAACGTGGCGCGGCAGAACCAGATCAACGTACCCGAACTGCGCCGGCGCCTGGGCGCCGACGGACTGCTGGTCGCCCAGTTTCGCGACGACCTGCGCAACCAGCTGTTGCTGACGCGGCTGCGCGAGCGCGAAATCGAACCCCGGGTGAAGGTGTCCGACCTCGATGTCGACCAGTACATCCGCGAACAGCAGGGCAGCAGCGACATTGCTTCGCTGGAGCTCAATCTGGCACATATCCTGGTCGCAGTGCCAGAGGGCGCGGCCGTGGGGCAAGTGGCGAGTCTGCAGCAGCGAGCCCGCCAGGTGCTTGAGCGGGCCCGCGCCGGCGAGGACTTCAACCGCCTCGCACGGGAATTCTCGGACGCGCCGGGCGCCGCCACCAATGGCGGTCTGGTGGGGCTGCGCCCGGCCGATCGGTATCCCCCGCTGTTCGTCGAAGCGACACGCGGGGTCAACCAGGGCGGCCTCAGTGATTTGGTGCGCTCGGGGGCGGGGTTCCACGTCCTCAAGGTGATCGAAAAGCGCCAGGGCGGCATGCCGGGCATCAACCTGACCCAGACCCGGGCGCGCCACATCCTGCTGCGACCCGATGCCAAGCTCGGGGAGGCCGCCGCGGTGGCCGAACTGCGTGAATTCAAGAAGCGCATCGATGCAGGGCAGGCCGATTTCGCCCAGCTGGCCCGCGAAAATTCGCAGGATGCCAGCGCGCCCCGTGGCGGCGACCTGGGCTGGGCCAATCCGGGAATGTTCGTGCCCGAGTTTGAGGAAGTGCTGAACATGCTGTCACCAGGGCAGACTTCAGAGCCGCTGGTGTCGCGTTTTGGCGTGCACCTGATCCAGGTGCTCGAGCGCCGCGAGGCCACCCTCACCCAGCGCCAGCAGCGCGACATCGCGCGCAACCTGCTGCGCGAGAAGAAGCTTGATTCGGCCTATTCCGAATGGGCGCAGGAAGTCAGGGGCAAGGCATTTGTCGAGTACCGCGAACCGCCGCAATGATCGGCCAACGTGAAGCACCTGCCGCGCAAGCGCTTCGGCCAGCATTTCCTGGCCGACCAGGGGATCATCGACGCCATCGTCCATGAGATCGACCCGCGGCCCGGCCAGGTAGTCGTTGAGATCGGTCCCGGCCTGGCCGCGCTGACGCAGCCGCTGGTCGAGCGGCTCGGCCGGCTCACGGTGATCGAACTGGACCGCGACCTGGCGGCCCGTCTGCGCGCCCACGCCCACCTGTCGGTGATCGAGGCGGATGTGCTGAGGGTCGACTTTCGGTCGCTTTCACACACGCTGGGCGGTGCCGGCATGCGCGTGCTGGGCAACCTGCCGTACAACATATCGACACCCATCCTGTTTCATCTTCTCGATTTCGTGGACTGCATCCTGGACCAGCACTTCATGCTGCAAAAGGAAGTGGTCGACCGGATGGTGGCCCGCCCCGCCACGGCCGCCTATGGCCGGCTGTCAGTGATGCTGCAGTGGCGCTACGAGATGGAGAGCGTGCTGTTCGTCCCGCCAGAATCGTTCAACCCGCCGCCCAGGGTCGACAGCGCGGTGG
The DNA here is from genome assembly GCA_025361305.1 of Burkholderiales bacterium. Taxonomy (GTDB): domain Bacteria; phylum Pseudomonadota; class Gammaproteobacteria; order Burkholderiales; family Burkholderiaceae_C; genus Ramlibacter. The sequence continues at coordinate 583 of JANYAN010000221.1, read as the reverse complement.
TCAGGATGGTGCCGCGCGCCGCCCCCGTGCGTGTCGACGCGCAGCTTCTGTCGGAGATCGTGCAGGTTGCGTTCAGCCAGCGCCGCAAGCTGATGCGTCATACGCTTGGCAAGTGGCTGTCAGGCCGGAACTTTGCCGGAGACTTCGACACGCAGCGGCGCGCCGAGGAGGTCCCCGTGCACGAATACCTGACGCTATGCGAAGCGGTTACGCCGCCGCCAGCCAGTAGCCGGCATTGAAGGGGCTGCTCATTCGCAGCGCCAGTGGCGATACGTCCACCAGCTTGTCGGTAGGCATTTTCTCGCCGGATTCGGTCGTCAGCTGGATGCCGGGGAGGGCGTCGGTGCCAGGAGCCTCGTTCGCCCGTTCTGCTTGGCTTGTGTGTGCAGAACGGGCTACAGAAAAGAATAGAAGCACCGGAACGGTATTTTTCGATCCGCCCAGAAGTCGGCCGCATCCCGGAAGATGTCGAGCAACTGCTCGCGCGCCTCCTTGTCGAACTTGGCGTGCGCCGGAATCTGCTCCAGTACAACGATAAATCCGGGCTGTGGACCCGATTTGTGCAATGGGTCGGTCATGCAGT
>JANYAN010000210.1 GCA_025361305.1 Burkholderiales bacterium | reverse complement strand
TCCATGACGCTGCTAGAGACAATGCGGCTGTCGATCAAGGGCGATGCTCTACGTTGCCTTGTCCCATGCCTGCAAGATCACGAGATAATGCTTGCCGAACCCGATCCTAATATCTTTGCAATTGACGATAGGCTAAAGACGGCTTTTAAAAGTGTCTCAGTTATAGCCGACGAAGATGCTAAGAATGTTTTGGAAGCATTATCTCGTGATCTTGCAGGCATGGGACAAGGCATCGCAAAGCATCACCTTTGATCGACAAGCGCATTGTTTCTAACAGCGTCATGGAAAGGCTTTTCCCACACTTTTTGAGTGCTGCTAAGAATGTGGGCAACAAAGGATTGCAGTTAATGTCGCTAGTGATCGGATGACCGGCGCTAACTTGACCATTGGACATAACAGCCCAGCCGTCGCCTAGTGAAACGTGCTGTCTATCTTTGGTTTGCGCAATGCTGACAAAGCTCAAAGCACTGATTAGCGTTTGTGTATCTTGATTTATGTTAGGCTTTCGTCCTCTTGCCATTTTTAATCTTTCTCTATCATCGGGGTGAATTTTAAATTCAGGCATAGCTAACGCTGCGTTTACGCCAGCTTGTGAATTGTGTGTTGTTCTATATAGGTTATATTTTATTAAGTTTTCTAACACTAATACGGAATTTCTTCTGTATCAAAATAATCAGGACAAGCAAAAGCTATAACTCTAGCTGGCGGTTTCATTTTCCCTTTCGTGCAAAACTCTGTTGGTTCATCAAAATTTACACAAGATAGGCAAGAAGTTGTTATACCCAAACTATCAACAGAACTAACAATAGAACTGTGTCTTATATGAGGATAAGGTGTTTTATTTATCGTATTTCCTATTTTAGTTAAAGGTATAATTTGATTTAGTATTCTAACTTCCATTTTTCTTGCCTTCTAAATTATCCATTTTATTTCTTATAGTTACTATTTCTGGAATTGTCATTCCAAGTTCGCGGCAATATTCTCGCCACAAGTAACGTTTTAGTTCATATTCTTTTTGTCTTGGGTCTTTAGTCATTCCTCACCCCCTGTATTGAAGAGGACCCCAATAGCGATTTCATGAGCCATACCGATGTTAGGTTCACGCGCCACGTCTTGTAGTGCTTTCTCTAAAATTTTAATATATTCGCGTAGGAGATTATTTTGGGTTTCCAGTTTCTTATTTACAACTAATTCAACATTTAGTTGACTTTTAACATAAATAAATTTAAGTTTAATAGAATCAATTTCAGATTTTATTAAACTTATTGTTTCCATATGCATATTTTCTAAACTTAAAATGGCTGCAAAATAATCTTCAGCACTAAGCATTTTAAAACTCCGTTCCTACTATTTCAGGATTTTTACGATTGATCCAAACTTTTAATGTTGAAGGTGATCTAAGCATTGAAGCTTGATTTAGAATATCAGAATTGATAGGAGGCGGTTCGCCTGGAAACCTTTGTCGATACCAATCGCGACCGCGTTTAGCAAACAATCCGCCACCTTCAACACTTATATATTCATAAAAGGTTCGCAAGCCACAATAATAACTAACTTTTATCATTTCTCGGCCAGTTGATTTACTTATGTGTTTAGTTAGAACTTGTTGTCTAACATCAAAATCTTTTATTTGAGGTAAGTCTGATCGCAAGATTGGCGCTGTGCTCGCTGTTTTATCAATCTTAATATTAACTGGAAACACAAAACCGCAACAGCAACACTCAGTGGCCCTAGCGTGATTATAAGTAGAGCAAACTTCACATATTCTAACTGGTGCATTGCCGGGTTCACCTTTGTTTTTAAATCTAGGAATTACAGGATCGTTGATAGGGCCAAGTCTAATTGTATTGCGTGCAAAGTCCATAACAATACAGTTAGTTTTAGGTTGGAAAACTTCGTTACCTTCAAACGGTCTAGTTCCCCGCCCTAGCATCTGTACCCATAGGCCGGTTGATAGCGTGGCGCGCAATACGCCAATGTAATCTAGCGCGGGGTGATCTATGCCGGTTGTAAGCTGGTTCATGCTTACAGCGCATTGAACAACGCCAGTTTTCCAAGCTTTTAAATTATAATCGTTTAGATCGGCTTTTTGCTTAGAATGTATAGCTACTGTTGAAATACCTTTTGCATTAAGATATTCAGCAATAGTATTGGCGTTTTTAACTCCTGCTGTAAAGATAGCCCATGACTGCCTATCTTTACCAAAATGCATAAATTCTTCTAACGCAGCAACAGTTACCTTATCAATTTCAGCTTCAAGCTCACTTTCAACATAATCGCCTGTTGAGGATATGCCCACATTTGACGTGTCAACAATAGTATGAGTTGGCTTAGAGATTAGTGGAGCAAGATAACTTTGGGCGATCAGTCGATTGAAACCGTCAATGTTTGTAAGGTCATAACAAGAATGAGTGAATATTTCACCATTAGTCAGATGACCTAGTTTCATTCTATATGGAGTAGCAGTTAGACCTATGACTTTGAGATATGGATTTTTAGCAATCAATTCCTCAATAAACTTTACATATCGGCCTTCGTTGCCTAGCAAATGCGCTTCGTCTATAACAAGCCAATCTCTATATCCAAATATAGGAAATTGACCGGCCATACTTTGAACGCCACCAAATGTTATGGGGTTCATGAATTGTTTGGTTTTTAATCCTGCCGAATAGATACCAATAGGCGCTTGCGGCCAAGCTGCCACCATTGCATTAGCATTTTGTTTTATAAGTTCTTTAACATGCGTTGACATTATAACTCGCATTTTAGGATAGATAGCAAAGGCTCGCCTGATAGCCTCGGCAATGACTAATGACTTTCCCGTGCCTGTAGGCAAACAGATCAAGGGATTGGCCTTGATCGGCAAGCCGTTAGCGTCAGTTCCGCCATGTGTTTCAAAGAAATGAAACAAGGCTTCAACAGCTTCTTCTTGGTAGTATCTAAGTTGCATTATTAAATTTACCTATGCGGACATATAAAGGTCCAAAAGTAAAAGTAAAAGGAGAATTAGGAAACAAATAAAATCCTTTTGGCCTATCTAAATACCAATCAATCATAAAATATTTGGTTCTTATGTTCATATTATCCTCGCATAACTATCACAACCAAAAGGAATAACATCGTCTGGAATTATTCCAAACAAATCACATTGCCATTTACCATCGTCAACAGGTCTAGCATTGCGACAAGATCG
>JANYAN010000141.1 GCA_025361305.1 Burkholderiales bacterium | reverse complement strand
ATCCATCCGGGCGGTAGGTCCACTCGCCAACCACGCCGGAAGCATTCCGGACCCGGTCGTGGTTGATGTCGTACGCGGCAAACTGGGCAGCCAGAGAGAATTCATTACGCTCGTGCCGGTAGACAACCCCTGCGCTGGCGTCGTATTGCAGTGTGTCGTACTGGTCGTTGCTGCCGCCATATTGCCGATCGTTCACATTGACGCTGCCGATCAAGGACCAGCGCGGGTCATCCATCACCATGCGTCCGGAAAGGCCGGCGGCCAAAGCGCCAAACCCACCGCTCTGCTTGGTTCCACCCGGAGCAATGCCGAGAATGGACCCGCCGAGCGAAGGGACGGCCACACTGCTGATGCCGGGCGCGCCGTTGATGTTGCTGTCCTGGCCAGCTGAAGCCTCAACATACCCGCGCCACGACGAATTGCCTTCGGCTTCGACCCGGTCGATCGCGTGCAACAACTGGTCGATCGGCTCGCCAGCAACGGCTGTGATGCCGTTGAGTTGTCCCTCGGCCAAAAGCTTGCGCGCGGCCTTGTTGTCACCAACCCCATAGAGCGCGCGCCCCAATTCAGTGCGCGCGCGAACGTTGTCTGGCTGCAACGCCATGAGCCGTTCGAGGGCCATGATGGCCCGCGTGTACTGCGCGGCCTGGTTGGCCGCAATGCCAAAGGCGAGGTCAAAATCCGGATCGCCTGCGCGTTGGGATTCTTGCGGCTCGAGCATTTCATACGCTTTGGCCCCCTGGCCAGCGGTGCTGAGTTCCTGCGCTTCGCGTACGAGCGCATCCACCTCCGCGTGCAATCCCGTCACGCTGAGTACGCCGGCGAGAAAGACTCCCGGCAACGCAAAGCTGGCCCTTTTTGAGCGCATGCACATTCCTTGGTTGTTTGTTGTTTCTTACATGCTAATACGCATTACAAAAATCCGGATGCACTTTTTCACGCCATTTGCTTTAGCCAAGTGGCTTTGCGTGATTTGTTGCGGTTTTTTCGGACTTTAGTGGCGGTCTAGTCACGCATTCTTTTTTATTACACTGGGTCTGCTTCAATGCTGCATCTGCGCTATCGGGGGGCCGGATGGGGCTTAAATCGATGGCACAATCTAGCCCGCAACACGGCGCCTTCCAGCCACCGTCGCATCCGCCATCCGGTTAAGCCGTGTCGCGGAAGGTTTTTCCAACCAACCAAAGTCTCCTTCAGGGAGGCGGAAAGTCAGCGCAGCATGAGTGAGTCAAGCTCCGTCTACACGGCGTATCAGGGCAATTCCTATCTTTTCGGCGGCAATGCGCCCTATGTCGAGGAGATGTACGAGAACTACCTGGCCAACCCCGGCAGCGTCCCGGGTAACTGGCGCGAATATTTCGACGCCCTCCAGAACGTCCCGGCCGCCGACGGCAGCAATGCCAAGGATGTCCCGCATTTGCCGGTCATCAACGCGTTTGCCGAGCGCGCCAAGCAAGGTGGCACCAAAGTGGTCGTCGCCAGCCGCGACGCCGAGATGGGCCGCAAACGCACTGCTGTGCAGCAGCTCATCGCCGCGTATCGCAACGTCGGTGCACGCTGGGCGGACCTGGATCCCCTGAAACGTACCGAGCGCGAAAAAATCCCCGAACTGGATCCGGTTTTCTACGGCTTCAGCGACGCGGACCAAGAGACGGTGTTTGACACCAGCAATACGTTTTTCGGCAAGGACACGATGTCGTTGCGCGACCTGATGAACGCGCTGCGCGAAACGTATTGCGGCACGATCGGCGCCGAATACATGTATATCACCGACCAGAACCGCAAGCGCTGGTGGCAGCAGCAGCTCGAAAGCATGCGCAGCAAGCCCAATTTCTCGGTCGAGCAGAAGAGGCACATCCTGGACCGCGTGACCGCCGCCGAAGGGCTTGAGCGCTTCCTTCACACCAAATACGTCGGCCAGAAGCGTTTCTCGCTGGAGGGCGGCGAGAGCTTCATCGCCTCGATGGACAAGCTGATCCAGGACGCCGGCGCCCAGGGCGTGCAGGAGATCGTGATAGGCATGGCCCACCGCGGCCGCCTGAACGTTTTGGTCAACTCGCTGGGCAAGATGCCGGCCGACCTTTTCGCCGAGTTCGACCACACGGCCAAGGAAGAACTGCCGGCTGGCGACGTCAAGTACCACCAGGGCTTCAGTTCCGACGTGACCACGCCCGGCGGCCCGGTTCACCTGAGCCTGGCTTTCAACCCCTCTCACCTGGAGATCGTCAACCCTGTGGTCGAGGGATCGGTACGGGCCCGGATGGACCGGCGCGCCGATCCCCTGGGCAAGCAGGTGCTGCCGGTGCTGGTGCACGGTGACGCCGCCTTTGCCGGTCAGGGCGTCGTGATGGAGACGCTGGCGCTGGCCGAAACCCGCGGCTATTTCACCGGCGGGACGGTGCACATCGTCATCAACAACCAGATCGGCTTCACCACCAGCGATCCCCGTGACAGTCGTTCCACGCTGTATTGCACCGATGTGGTCAAGATGATCGAAGCGCCGGTGTTGCACGTCAACGGCGACGATCCGGAAGCCGTGGTGCTGGCGACGCAGCTTGCGCTCCAGTACCGGATGGAATTCAGCAGGGACGTGGTGCTCGACATCGTGTGCTTCCGCAAGCTCGGCCACAACGAACAGGACACGCCTGCACTGACCCAGCCGCTGATGTACAAGAAGATCGGCCAGCACCCCGGCACTCGCCGCCTCTACGCGGACAAGCTCACCGCCCAGGGGCTGGGCGAGACGCTGGGCGACGACATGGTCAAGGCGTACCGTGCCGCGATGGACGACGGCAAGCACACGGTCGACCCGGTGCTGACCAATTTCAAGAGCAAGTACGCCGTCGACTGGACGCCGTTCCTGGGCCGAAAGTGGACCGACGCCGCCGATACCGCCATTCCAATGGCCGAATGGAAGCGACTGGCCGAGAAAATCACTTCCGTTCCGCCGGACTTCACCCCGCACCCCTTGGTCCGCAGGGTGCTGGACGACCGGGCGGCCATGGGGCGCGGCGAGGCCAATGTGGATTGGGGCATGGGTGAGCACATGGCCTTCGCCTCGCTCGTGGCCAGCGGCTACCCGGTGCGGCTTTCAGGTGAAGATTGCGGACGTGGGACATTCACCCATCGCCACTCGGTGCTGCATGACCAGAGCCGCGAGAAATGGGACATCGGCACCTATGTGCCGCTGCAGAACGTGGCCGAGAACCAGGCGCCGTTCGTGGTCATCGATTCGATCCTGTCGGAAGAGGCCGTGCTCGGCTTCGAATACGGCTATGCATCGAACGACCCCAACACGCTGGTGATCTGGGAGGCGCAATTTGGCGATTTTGTCAACGGCGCCCAGGTGGTCATCGACCAGTTTATCGCCTCGGGCGAGGTGAAGTGGGGGCGGGTCAATGGCATCACGCTGATGCTGCCGCACGGCTACGAAGGTCAGGGCCCTGAGCACAGCTCGGCACGGCTGGAGCGCTTCATGCAGTTGGCCGCCGATACCAACATGCAGGTGGTGCAGCCCACCACCGCGAGCCAGATTTTCCACGTGCTGCGCCGCCAGATGATCCGCAACCTGCGCAAGCCACTGATCATCATGACGCCCAAGTCACTGCTCAGAAACAAGGACGCTGCATCGCCACTGGTTGAGTTCACCAAGGGCAGTTTCCAGACCGTCATCCCGGAGCACAAGGATCTGAAGGCCGACAAGGTCAGGCGCATTGTTGCCTGTTCCGGGAAGGTCTACTACGACCTGGCCAAGAAGCGGGACGAAAAGGGAATCGACGACGTCGCGATCCTGCGCGTCGAACAGCTCTATCCGTTCCCCCACAAGGCATTCGCAACGGAGCTGCGCAAGTACCCGAACGCGACGGATATCCTGTGGTCGCAGGACGAGCCGCAGAACCAGGGCGCCTGGTTTTTTGTGCAGCACTACATCCACGAGAACATGGCGGAAGGCCAGAAACTCGGCTACTCGGGCCGTGCCGCTTCGGCATCTCCGGCCGTCGGCTACTCGCACCTG
>JANYAN010000140.1 GCA_025361305.1 Burkholderiales bacterium | reverse complement strand
TGAAGCGCCCTGCGCTTCAGTTGCCGGCTTGACGGCTACTTTCTTCTTGCCCGGCGCGATCATCATGATCATCTGCCGGCCTTCCAGTTTGGGAAACTGCTCGACGATGATCAGTTCTGCCAACTCATCGCGGATGCGGTTGAGCAATGCCATCCCGATTTCCTGGTGCGTGATTTCGCGCCCCCGGAAGCGCAGCGTGATCTTGCACTTGTCGCCTTCGGCCAGGAAGCGCCTGATATTGCGCATCTTGATGTTGTAGTCACCATCGTCGGTGCCTGGCCTGAATTTGACTTCCTTGATTTCGATGACCGTCTGCTTGGCTTTCGCCTCCGCCGCCTTCTTCTGTTCCTGGTACTTGAACTTGCCGTAGTCCATCAATCGGCACACCGGCGGGATCGCAGTGGCGGCAATTTCGACCAGATCGACATCCAGTTCGCCTGCCATTCGCAGCGCCTCGGCCAGGCTAACTATGCCAAGCGGCTCATTCTCGGGCCCCGAGAGGCGTACTTCCGGGGCCATGATTTCCCGGTTCAGGCGGTGTTTGCGCTCCTCGCGTTGGCGGCGGTCGCGAAATTCAGTAGCGATGGTCCAAATCCTTCTAACAATATTGCTATCAAAAAGATAGCGAAACTGCAACAGTGGGCGCGGGCAAGAGCCTCATTTCAGCAAATCAGCTTTTGTTGGCGATGTCACCGGCGATCTTTTGCGAGAACGCTTCGAGGGACATCACGCCGAGGTCCTGGTTGCCCCGGGCGCGCACAGCAACAGCACCAGCCGCCTTCTCCTTGTCGCCCACGACCAGGATGTAAGGAGGCTTTTGCATCGAATGCCCGCGTATTTTATACGTAATTTTCTCGTTCCGCTGATCGATCTCTACCCTAAGCCCTTGATTTTTCAGCGTTTTGGCAACTTCACGGGCGTATTGCGCCTGGGCGTCGGTGATGTTGAGCACCACCACCTGTACCGGAGCGAGCCAGGCCGGCAGCGCGCCGGCATGCTGCTCGATAAGGATGCCGATGAAGCGCTCCATGCTGCCAACGATCGCGCGGTGCAGCATCACCGGGCGATGCCTGGCCCCGTCTTCGCCCACATACTCGGCGTCCAGGCGCTCGGGCATCGAGAAATCGACCTGCATCGTGCCGCACTGCCATTGCCGCCCGATGGCATCCTTGAGCGTGTATTCGATCTTGGGGCCGTAAAAGGCGCCCTCGCCCGGCGAAATCTCGAAATCGACACCCGAAGCGCGCAGGCTGTCCATCAGCGCCTGCTCGGCCTTGTCCCAGCTCTCGTCCGAGCCGATGCGCTGGTCCGGGCGCGTGGCGATCTTGTAGATGATCTTCTCGAACCCGAAGTCCTTGTAGACCTTCTGGAGCAAGGCTGTATAGGCCGTGCATTCGGGCTGGATATGGTCTTCGGTGCAGAAGATGTGGCCATCGTCCTGGGTGAACCCGCGCACCCGCATGATGCCGTGCAAGCCGCCCGTAGGCTCGTTGCGGTGGCACTGGCCGAACTCTCCATAGCGCAGCGGCAGGTCGCGGTAGCTCTTGATCCCCTGCTTGAAGATCAGGATGTGGCCGGGGCAATTCATCGGCTTGAGCGCGTAGTCGCGCTTTTCCGATTCGGTCGTGAACATGTTCTCGCGGTATTTGTCCCAGTGCCCGGTCTTCTCCCACAGAGATTTGTCCAGCAGCTGCGGCCCCTTGACCTCCTGGTAGCCGTTGTCGCGGTAGACACGGCGCATGTACTGCTCCACCTCCTGCCAGATCGCCCAGCCGCGCGGGTGCCAGAACACGACACCCGGCGCATGGTCGTCGATGTGGAACAAGTCCAGCTCGCGGCCCAGCCTGCGGTGATCGCGCTTCTCGGCCTCCTCCAGCATCGTCAGGTACTGCTGCAGTTCATCCTTGGTGGCCCAGGCCGTGCCGTAAATGCGCTGGAGCATCTCGTTGCGGTGGTCGCCACGCCAATACGCACCTGCCACCTTCATCAGTTTGAAGAACCTGAGCTTGCCGATGCTGGGCACGTGCGGGCCACGGCACAGGTCCTCGAAGCTGCCCTCGCGATAGAGCGAAACGTCCTCGTTGGCCGGGATGCTGGCAATGATCTCGGCCTTGTAGTGTTCACCCAGCCCCGTGAAATACGCGACGGCCTCGTCGCGGGGCAGCACCCGCCGCGTGACCGGCTCGTCCCGGGCCGCCAGTTCGCCCATTCGCCGCTCTATCGCCACCAGATCTTCCGGTGTGAAAGGCCGCTTGTAGGAGAAGTCGTAGAAGAAACCGTTCTCGATCACCGGCCCGATCGTCACCTGCGCATCCGGAAATAGTTCCTTCACCGCATACGCCAGCAGGTGCGCAGTCGAGTGCCGGATCACATCCAGGCCCTCGGGATCCCTGGCGGTGATGATCGAGAGGGTGCTGTCGGCTTCGATCGAATACCCGGTGTCCACAACCCTGAAGCCGGCCTCGCCGGGGGCAGGAACCTTGCCTGCGATGGCGGCCTTCGCCAGCCCGGGGCCGATTGAGGCTGCCACTTCGGCCACAGTGACCGGGCCAGGGTATTCGCGTCGGGAACCGTCGGGGAGAGTGATGTGGATCATGGAATTGCGTCGGGAACAGGTAAAAAAAAGCGCGGTCGTAAGCCGCGCTTTGTCCGGTATCTGAAAGAGCTCAGTGCGCGCGACTACCGACCTCCAAAGGTCGTGCAAGCTTCCGGTGTAGTTCGCGGTGTCATAACCAACATGCCTTTCTCGCCCTTGTGAGCGCCGCCATGAAATGAGCGACGCATGCCATTTTAGCCTGCCGGAAGGTAACCCGTGCCGTTGCACTTCCCACACGGGGTTATCACGGTCTGCTTCTCGACTTCGAAATTTTCATTGATGTTCTCGCTGTCGAAGTGCAGCTCGCCCGTGCCGGAGCAATCGGGGCAGCGCGTCTGGGCAAGCTTGCCTGCGTCGAATACCCCGGTCTTCTCGCTGGAATCTGTCATTGGCGTCCCCGGTTGTGTATCGGAAGCTGAACTCTACGACGAAACCCGAAAACGACAAACCCCGTCCCCGCCAGATGGCGTGCGGACGGGGTGTGCAGCCGGGCTTCGCCCAGCCCGCGCGTTATGCAGCCTTCTTTTCGTCGAAGAACTGTTCGTCTTCGGTCGAGCCGTGCAGCGCCGTCGTGGAGGACTGCCCGCCTTGAATCGCCTGGGTCACCGCGTCGAAGTAACCAGTGCCCACTTCGCGCTGATGCTTGACAGCCGTGAAGCCCTTGTCGGCGGCAGCAAATTCGGCTTCCTGCAGTTCCACGAACGCGCTCATGTTGTTGCGCGCATAGCCATACGCCAGGTTGAACATCGAGTAGTTCAGGCTGTGGAAGCCAGCCAGCGTGATGAACTGGAACTTGTAACCCATCGCGCCGAGGTCCTTCTGGAACTTGGCGATCGTCACGTCGTCCAGGTTCTTCTTCCAGTTGAAGCTGGGCGAGCAGTTGTACGCCAGCATCTTGCCGGGATGCCTGGCGTGCACCGCATCGGCAAACTTCTTGGCAAACGCCAGATCGGGCTTGCCGGTCTCGCACCAGACCAGGTCTGCATATTCAGCGTAGGCCACGGCGCGGGCGACTGCCTGGTCCAGGCCATTTCGTGTTTTGAAGAAACCTTCCACGGTGCGCTCACCGGTGCAGAAAGGCCTGTCAATGGCGTCGACGTCGCTGGTCAGCAGATCCGCCGCTTCGGCGTCGGTGCGGGCGATCACCAGGGTAGGCGTGCCCATGACGTCCGCGGCCAGGCGGGCAGCATTGAGCTTTTCGCAGGCTTCGCGTGTGGGAACCAGCACCTTGCCGCCCATGTGGCCGCACTTCTTGACCGATGCCAGCTGGTCTTCGAAATGGACGCCGGCGGCGCCCGCTTCGATCATGGCCTTCATCAATTCATAGGCGTTGAGCACGCCGCCGAAACCGGCTTCCGCGTCAGCCACGATGGGCGCGAAATAGTCGATGTCGCTCTTGCCTTCGCTCCACTGAATCTGGTCGGCGCGCTGGAAAGTGGCGTTGATCTTCTTGACGACCTTGGGCACCGAGTCGACCGAGTAGAGCGATTGGTCGGGGTACATCTCGCCGTTGCTGTTCGCGTCGCCGGCGACTTGCCAGCCGGAGAGATAGATGGCCTTCAGGCCCGCCTTGACCTGCTGCATCGCCTGGTTGCCGGTGAGTGCGCCCAGCGTGTTGACGAAAGGTTCGGTGTTGAGCAGGCTCCAGAGCTTTTCCGAGCCGCGCCTGGCCAGCGTGTGATCGATCTGCAGCGAGCCACGCAGGCGCACCACGTCGGCGGCACTGTAGCCGCGCTTGATCCCCTTCCAGCGGGGATTCTCGGCCCAGTCTCTTTCAAGCTGGGCAATTTGCTCTTCGCGCGTCAGGTGGGTCCAGTTACTCATGCGTTTCACTCCGAGGTTGGTTTTCGAAACTTTGGGCAGTGGGCTCATGCAAGCCCGGTGCCACTGGAGTAACTTTAAGTCTTGTAGAAGACATTTCTACTCTCTTATGTCTTATAGAAGATAGTTTTTATCTCCTTGAATATCAACGAGTTATTGAATGTGTTTCGCAATGTGGAAATTTATTTCTTATATTGAGAAATTTTTCCGCGATGCAGCATTTTGATATCTCACAATACGGAATGCAATTTATGCCGTGTGAAAAAGTATCCAGTCGCCATGCCCGATCCGCTGACGGTCACGCACCCGGGCCGGGTTGATCTCGTAGACAAGGCAACGCACCGACCGTCCATCGACCTCGATTGCCACCTCGCGCTTGAAATATTCACTCTCCTTGCCGGCAACGATCTGCTCAATTTCGTCGAGCACTGCCTCGAGTCGGGGAGATATCTCGTAGACCTCGCCGACGACGGTGACGGCCTCTTCGCCGCCGAGCGTCAAGCCGGGATACCAATCGATGCGGTAGAGCGCGCCTTGCACTTCGCCCATGCCCAGGTAGCGCGGCTCAGGCACTAGCCGGTTGATATCGTTGCTGCCGCCGCGGCGCAAGGTGCCGTAGACAAAGACGTAGCGCGGATTGGCTTCGGGCATGATGCGTGTCGCAAAAGAACGCATTCTCAGGCAAGCGAGCACCTTGAGCTATCACCCCAGCCGGCCCGTCGCCTACGCATGTCTCGCGCTGAGCATGTCGCTCGTCGGCAGCTATGTGGCGTTGTCCAAGCCGCTGGTTGCGGCAATCCCGGTGTTCCTCCTGGCCTGGATGCGCTTTGGCATCGGCGCCCTGGCAATGCTGCGCTGGCTGCGCAAACCCATGGGGGAGCTGCCGATGACACGGCAGACCCGTAGCCTGCTGTTCCTCGAGTCGTTCCTGGGGAACTTTCTCTTTTCAATCTGCATGCTGTTCGGCGTGAGCATGACCAGCGCCGTTTCCGCAGGCGTGATCATGGCCTCGATCCCCGCTGTGGTGGCGATGCTGAGCTGGGCGTTCCTGGGCGAGCGCATCGGCGCGAGGATCTGGGCTGCCGTCGCCTGCGCTGGCCTAGGCATCGGGCTGCTGGGACTGGCGCAGGCCGCATCGCAGTCTTCCGCTGCGGACGCCGGCCGCGCGTGGCTGGGTAATCTACTGGTGTTTGGCGCTGTCCTCTGCGAAGCGTCGTATGCCGTGATCGGCAAGAAACTCACCGGCGCACTGGCGCCACGGCGCATCACGGCTCTGATCAATCTTTGGGGATTCGCGCTTGTAACGCCATTCGGCTTGTGGATGGCCCTGCGCTTTGACTTCGGCACGGTGCAGCCGGGCATCTGGGTCCTTCTGGTTTTCTATTCGCTGGCGGCCAGTGTCTGGACCGTCTGGCTATGGATGACGGGCCTCAAAGCCGTGCCGGCGGCGCAGGGCGGTGTCTTCACGGTGATGTTGCCGGTATCAGCCGCGCTTGTTGGTGTGCTGGCCCTTGGCGAACAGCTGGGAGCGGCACAGTTCGTCGCTTTCGCACTGGCACTGACAGGCGTCTTTCTGGCCACATTCCCGACCCCCTCCGGTCGCCACCGCGGGCAGCGTCGCAAGTGAAATCCTGTGTCACGGCGCGGTGTTGATGGTCGTTCCTCTTGCATTGGGTGATCCCCAGAGGGAAATCGGCATCAAAAGGCGCATGAAAAAAACAACACGCACCAGCGAAAAATGCTGCTTTTCGCTTGGAAACGCGTTTTTTCTCCAGTAGCATCCGCAGTGCTGGTGGGAATGACCTTCTCATTGGTGATCACTCAACTTCTAGAAGGACAGAATCATGGCAACTGCGAAAAAAGCTGCGGCAAAGAAAGCGCCGGCAAAGAAGGCTCCAGCAAAGAAGGCGGCACCGGCAAAGAAGGCCGCTCCGGCAAAGAAGGCTGCTGCAAAGAAGGCGCCGGCCAAGAAGCGCACGCCTAACGCCGCGTTCATGAAGGCTCTGACGCCCAGCGCCGCACTGGCTGCTGTCGTGGGTTCGGCTCCGCTGCCTCGCACCGAGGTGGTCAGCAAGCTGTGGGCCTATATCAAGAAGAACAAGCTGCAGGACGCTGTCAACAAGCGCATGGTCAACGCCGACGCCAAGCTGAAGGAAATCTTCGGCAAGGCCCAGGTCTCCATGTTCGAGATGGCCGGCCTGATCGGCAAGCACGTCAAGTAATCCTGACCTGCCTTGTTCTCAAGGGGCCACGCGAGTGGCCCTTTTTCATTGGCGGCTCGCGGATTGGGTGATGGCACTTAGCGTGCCGCGAGTGGATATCACCTCGGGGTCGAGCAAGACCTCGATCAGAGTGCCCTGGGGCCGCGCCAGTGCGGCCGCGAACTCAGGTTCGAATTCACCTGTGCGGGTGATGCGTACCCCTGCGTAGCCATAGGCGCGCGCCAACGCGGCGAAATCCGGATTGCTCAGTTGCGAGCCGCTCACGTGCGTCGGATAGTGGCGTTCCTGGTGCATGCGGATGGTGCCGTACATGCCGTTGTTGAGCAGCACGATGATGCTCTTGGCACCATGCTGGACGGCGGTAGCCAACTCCTGTCCGTTCATCAGAAAATCCCCGTCACCCGCAATCGTGAAGGCCGTGCGGCCGGTAACGATATTGGCGGCGATGCCAGCCGGGACGCCATAGCCCATGGCGCCCACCGTGGGGCCAAGCTGGGTCTTGTGGCCCTTGGCCAATCCGTGATGGCGGAAGAATCGATGAACCCAGCTGGCAAAATTGCCGGCACCGTTCGTAAGGACGGCATCGACCGGCAGCAACCGTTGCAGCACGGAAACGATCGCAGGCATGTCGATGTCGCCCGGCAGCGGCTGGGGGATCAAGTTGGCTTCGTAATCGGCGTGGGCTGCTTCGGTCCAGGCGGACCATGGCACGTCTGGCGGAGCCGCCAGCACTTCGAGCGAGCGGGCCGCCGCATTCATCGTCGCGTTGATCGCCAGGTCAGCCCGGTACACGCGGTTGAGTTCTTCCGCGCTGGCGTGGATGTGGACCAGCTTCTGGCGGGGTCGCGGCGCGTCCAGCAGCGTGTAGCCGCTGGTCGTCATCTCGCCCAGCCGTGGTCCGACGGCCAGCACCAGGTCGCTCTGCTTGATCCGCGCGGAGAGTTTGGGAGCGATGCCAATGCCCACGTCGCCGGCATAGAGCGGATGGTGGTTATCGAACGTGTCCTGAAACCGGAAAGCATTGCCAACCGGCAGGTTCCAGTTTTCCGCAAAACGCTGCAGCGCCTGGGCGGCCTGGGGCGTCCACCCTCCGCCCCCAGCAATCACGAACGGCTTGCGCGCAGCCAGCAGCATTTCGCGCAGCTGGCGCAGTGCGCCCGGGTCGCTCCAGGCCTGCACCGGTTCGACCCGCGACAGCGGCCTTGCATCCACTGTTTGCGTCAGCATGTCTTCGGGCAGCACCAGCACCACCGGCCCTGGCCGACCATTCATTGCCGTGGCGAAGGCTCGCGCCACGTATTCGGGTATCCGGCCCGGTTCGTCGATCCGCTCCACGCGCTTGGCCATTCCCTTCGTGCTGGGCCCGAAGAAGCTGTTGTATTCGACTTCCTGAAAAGCCTCGCGATCACGCTGGTCACTGGCCACGTCGCCGACGAACAGCACCATGGGCGTCGAATCCTGGAAGGCCGTGTGCACACCGATCGACGCATTGGTTGCGCCGGGGCCGCGCGTCACGAAACAGACGCCCGGGCGGCCGCTCAGCTTGCCGTGGGCCTCGGCCATGAAAGCCGCACCCCCTTCCTGCCGATTGATCACGAAACGGATGCGGTCGGCGTAGCGGTGGAAGCCGTCCAGCACGGCCAGGTAGCTTTCGCCGGGCACGCCAAATACATGGGACACGCCCTGTTCGATCAGGCATTCGACGAGCAGGTGGCCGGCAATCTGGGACATTGACTTGACTCGATTAACCAAATGGTGAATTATGGAACCATGACACGAAACAAGGCCCCCGCCACGGAAGAGCGCCTGCGCGACGCCGATCGCTCTCAAGGCACCATCTTAGCGGCGGCGCGGGACGAGTTCGCGCTGCACGGCCTGGGCGGCGCGCGGATGGATCGCATCGCCGAACGCGCCGGCCTGAACAAGCGGCTGATCTACTACTACTTCGACGACAAGGAGCAGCTGTTTCGTGCCGTCCTGGAACAGGCCTACCTGCATATCCGCGAGGAAGAGCGAAAGCTCAACCTGCTCAACCTCTCACCGGCACAAGCCCTGCGCAGACTGGTCGAGTTCACCTGGACCTATTACCTCGAGCACCCGGAATTCCTCACGCTGCTCAACAGCGCCAACCTGCACAAGGCCCGGCACCTGGAAGGGTCGTTGCGGGTGCGCGAGATGAATTCACCCCTGATCGCCACGCTGGGCGAAATTCTCGAGCGCGGCCGCAAGGACGGGAGCTTTCGCGGCGGGATCGACCCGGTGCAGTTGTATGTGTCGATCGCGGGCCTGTCGTACTTCTACCTGTCGAACAACCACACGCTGTCAGCCATCTTCGGACGCGACCTGATGACCGCCAAGGCGCGCCACGAACGGCTGGCCCACATGTGCGATGTCATCCTGGGCTATGTGCTGCGCAGCTGATCGCCACGCTATAATTCACCAGATAGTGAATTAATCGACCCCGCCACTTCGCAGCCCGAAAGAGGAAAGCCCATGGCCACGAAACGACTCGGAATCATCATGCACGGCGTCACCGGGCGCATGGGCATGAACCAGCACCTGATCCGCTCCATTGTTGCCATCTGCAACGAGGGCGGTGTGCATTTGTCCAGCGGCGACCGCGTCATGCCCGACCCCATCCTCATCGGCAGAAACGCCGAGAAGATCGAAGCGCTGGCCCGGGCCCACGGCATCGCCCGATGGGGCACCAACCTCGAGGCCGCATTGGCAAACCGCGACGACACGGTCTTTTTCGACGCCGGCACGACGCAAATGCGCCCCACACTTCTGGCCCAGGCCCTGCGCGCGGGCAAGCATGTCTATTGCGAAAAGCCCATCGCCACCAACCTCAACGAGGCCGTCGAAATCGCCCGGCTGGCCGAAAAGTCGGGGCTGAAGCACGGCGCCGTGCAGGACAAACTCTTCCTGCCAGGGCTTCGCAAACTGGACATGCTGCGGCGTGCCGGCTTCTTCGGCCGGATGCTTTCGGTGCGGCTCGAATTCGGTTACTGGGTGTTCGAAGGCGACTTGCAGCCCATCCAGCGGCCAAGCTGGAACTACCGCAAGGAAGAAGGCGGCGGAATGATCCTGGACATGATGTGCCACTGGCGCTACGTGCTGGACAACCTCTTCGGTGAGGTCAAGTCGATCTCGTGCATGGGCGCCACCCACATCCCGCAACGCTGGGACGAAGCGGGCAAGCCGTACGCCGCCACTGCAGACGACGCCGCCTATGCCACTGCCCAACTGGTCGGCCACAACGGCGAGCCCGTGATCGCGCAGATGAACATGTCCTGGGCCACTCGGGTACGCCGCGACGACCTGGTCACCTTCCACGTCGACGGCACGCACGGCTCGGCCGTGGCGGGCCTTTCGAGTTGCCGCGCGCAGAGCCGCGTCACGACGCCGCGTCCGGTGTGGAATCCGGACGAGAAGCAGACGATGAACTTCTTCGACCAATGGCAGGAGGTTCCAGACTCGCAGGTCCACGACAACGGCTTCAAGATCCAGTGGGAACACTTCATCCGGCACGTGGAAGAGAACGCACCCTGGCGCTGGACCCTGCCTGAGGGCGCCAAGGGCGTGCAACTGGTCGAGGCGGCGCTGCAGTCATGGCAAGAGCGCCGCTGGGTCGATGTGCCGACCCTGACAATGTGAGGCCTTGCGGCATGGCACGATCGCTCCAATTGCCCGCAGCCGGCGGCACCCTTGCGGCATACACGCTGTGTGGGGCGGCCCCCGCCCAGCCGCCGGCCGGAGTCCGCTTCAACCGCATCGCCTACTCCGCCGCGCATGTCGTGGCCGATCCGCGCGCCGACATTGATCCCTGGGTGCAATGCGCACTCGACTGGGACGCCACCATCGCTTACCGCCGGCATCTTTGGTCGCTGGGTCTTGGCGTGGCCGAGGCCATGGACACGGCACAGCGCGGCATGGGGCTGGACTGGGCCACTTCGCTTGAACTGATCCGCCGTTCGCTCGATGCGGCGAAAGACGTTCCGGGTGCGCTGGTGGCGTCCGGTTGTGGGTCCGATCACCTGGTGCTGGACGAGGTCAGGACGGTGGACGACGTGATCGCCGGGTACGAAGCGCAGATGGCCGCCATCGAGGCCCTGGGTGGCCGCCTGATCGTCATGGCCAGCCGTGCGCTGGCGCGCGTGGCTCGCAGTCCTGCCGACTACGAGCGTGTATACGACCGCATCCTGAGCCAGGCCAGAGAGCCGGTCGTGCTGCACTGGCTGGGCGAGATGTTCGACCCGGCTCTCGCTGGCTACTGGGGCGCCGCAAGCGTGGATGCGGCCATGGACACGGCGCTGGGTGTCATCGCAGCGCATCCGCAGAAGGTCGATGGCATCAAGATTTCCCTGCTCGACAAGGACAAGGAAATAGCAATGCGCAGACGATTGCCACCGGGCGTTCGGATGTACACGGGTGACGACTTCAACTACGCCGAACTGATCGCCGGCGACGGATTCGGCCAACAGGCAACGCATGGCCATAGCGACGCCCTGCTGGGAATCTTCGACGCGATCGCACCCGCCGCCAGCGCGGCCCTGGGCCATCTGGCTGCTGGCGATAGTGCGGCCTTTCACGCCATCCTCGGCCCGACAGTGCCGCTGTCGCGACACATCTTTGCCGCGCCCACCCGGTTCTACAAGACCGGCGTGGTCTTCATGGCCTGGCTCAACGGGCACCAGGCTCACTTCACCATGGTGGGTGGCCAGCACAGCACCCGGTCGCTGGCCCACCTTGCCGAGCTGTTCCGGCTGGCCGACGCGGCAAACCTGCTGCAGCGGCCCGATCTGGCCGTGCACCGCATGCAAACGCTGCTGGCCTTGCACGGCATCGAGTAATCCCGTCAACCTCCGCGAAGAAGGACCCATGAGAAAAATCATTCGTACCGTGCTGCTGGCGTGCCTCGCCGGCACCGCCCTCGGCGCTGTTGCGCAGTCCTACCCCACCCGCCCGGTCAGGCTCATCATTCCGTTCCCGCCAGGCGGTACGCTGGACACCGTGGGTCGCATGCTGGCGCAGAAGCTGGGTGAGCAGATGGGTCAGCCGCTCGTGGTGGAGAACAAGCCCGGCGGCAACGGAACCATCGGTGCCGAAGCTGTGGCCAAGGCCCACCCGGATGGCTACACGCTGTTGTTCAACGCGTCGACATTCGTTTCCGCCCCCATGACAATGAAATCCGTGCCGTATGGCATCGTCAAGGATTTTGCGCCGGTAGCCCTGGTGACCAAGGCGCCGCTGTCGATCGCGATCAACAAGAATTTGCCGATCACGGATGTGAAGTCCTTGCTCGCGTATGCGAAGGCCAACCCGGGCCAGATGACATTCGCTGTCGGTTCTGTCGGATCTGCCGGCCACCTGGCAACCGAGTTGCTCAAGCGCGCCGGCGGCATCGATTACCTGATCGTTCCGTACAAGGGCACGGCTCCGGCGTTCCAGGACCTTATCGGCGGCCAGATCGGCGGCTTCATCGATCCCATCCTTGGCTCGTTGCAGTACCACAAGAGCGGATTGCTGCGCGTTGTGGCCGTGACCTCTGGTGCCCGCACCACGAGTCTTCCCGACGTGCCAACCGTGGGCGAAACCATACCCGGCTATGAGTTCTACAGCTGGTACGGAATGTGGGGACCGGCAAAGCTTCCGGCCGACATCATCAACCGCCTGAACACCGAGGTGAACAAGGCGTTGGCGACCGACATGCGGGACAAACTGACTCAGCAAGGCTTGCTGCTGACACCCGGGTCCGTCGACGACTTCGTGAAATTCCAGCGTGACGACATGGCCCGGGCCCAAAAAATCGTCACGGAGGGCAATATCCGTGTCGAATGAGACCCGGCATGCTGTCGTCACGGGCAGCAGTTCGGGTATTGGCCTGGCAATCGCCCTGGCGCTGCTCTCACGCGGCTGGCAAGTCAGCGGCCTGGACATTGCGCCAGCGCTTCTGTCCGGCGAGCGGTTCCGGCCTGTCGCACTCGACTTGGGCGATGGGCGGGCCACTGAGTCCGCGGCTGCGGTACTCGCGGGTGCAGACGCTCTGGTGCATGCAGCCGGCGTGCTGAGGGTGGCTCCCCTGGGCCACTTGCAGGTCACCGAGGGCGAACTGATGTGGCGCCTTCATGTCGATGCGGTTGCCCGATTGGCCAATGTGCTGATCCCGGCGATGGCACGGGCGGGACACGGCCGCGTCGTGCTGGTAGGCAGCCGGGTAGCGCGCGGCGTGGCGGGGCGTAGCCAGTACGCGGCGACGAAGGCGGCGCTGGTGTCGCTGGCGCGCAGCTGGGCTGCGGAAGTGGTGGCATCAGGTGTCACGGTCAACGTGGTTTCGCCCGCAGCCACGCAAACGGCAATGCTGGATGATCCGGCACGCAATACAGTGCAACCCAGGGTGCCTCCCATAGGCCGGCTGATACAGCCTGCTGAAGTTGCCTCCCTGGTTGCATATCTCCTGTCGCCCGACGCTGCGGCGATCACCGGGCAGGAAATCCAGGTTTGTGGAGGCGCCTCGCTGGCGCCCTGAATCAGGATGACCCAGCAGATCATCGGAATCGTGGGGCTGGGCCTTGTCGGGCAGGCCGTCGCCGGTCGGCTGCGCGCCGCCGGCCAGTCGACGCTGGGGTTCGACCTGCGCCCCGAGGCCTGCGAGGCCTTCACCGCGAGCGGGGGCATTGCAGCCCGCTCGATCCGCGACGTAGGCGCCGGTGCTGGCGTGGTGCTGCTGGCGGTATTCGAAACGAGAGACGTGATCGACGTTCTCGAAGGTGCCGATGGTCTGCTGGGCCCAGACCACCAGGTGCACACGGTGATCGATTGCTCCACCGGGGATCCTGACTTGCTGCAGGTTCTGGCCGGCCGCATGCGCGCCCGCGGAGTCGAGCTGATCGAGGCACCCCTGTCCGGCTCAAGCCAGCAGATCGCCGCAGGCGAAGCCACGCTGTTGCTGGGCGGAGAAGCCGATGCGATCGCGTCGTGTGACGCATTGCTCGCGGCCATCGCGCAGTCGCGTATCGTGGTGGGCGCGGCAGGCATGGGTGCCCGCGCAAAGCTGGCCACCAACCTGGTTCTGGGTCTGAACCGGGCGGCCCTGGCAGAGGGCATGGTGTTTGCCGAAACACTCGGCATAGGACCGGAACGCTTTCTCCAGCTGGTGTTGGCTACCCCGGCAAGTTCGGCCGCCGCCGAGGCGAAGGGCCCGCTGATGGTCCGCGCGGAGTTCACGCCGCAGTCACGTATCCGTCAGCATTTCAAGGACGTTTGCCTCATGCTGGCGTGCGCGAACGAGGCTGGCCTGACCTTGCCGCTATCCGCGGCCCATGCGCAATTGATGCGCGAGGCCATCGCCCATGGCGACGGCGATCTCGACAATGCCGCGATCGTCCTGCAGTTGCGCCGGGGCAAGTCCAAGGACTAGACAATGCGCGACTTCACGACCGACCATCGCTGGCTATCGATCAACACGGCCACCGTTCGCAAGAGCCTTGGCGTGGACTTACCCCTGCCCGACATCATCGAAGCCTGCGTCAGGCTGGGCATCCGCGCAATCTCGCCGTGGCGCGACCAGGTCACCGCAGCCGGCCTGGACACGATATCCAGACAGGTGCGCGCGCACGGCCTCGAGCTCTCCGGCTACTGCCGCGGCGGCCTCTTTCCTGCCACCGATCCGGCTGGCTTGCGCGCTGCGCTCGACGACAATTACCGCGCCGTCGACGA
>JANYAN010000120.1 GCA_025361305.1 Burkholderiales bacterium | reverse complement strand
GTCGTCGACCTTGCGCTCCAGCCCAGCGTAAGACTCAGTCAACTGCACAGCCATGTTGTTGAACTGCCGTGCCAGCGCCTCAAGTTCGTCGCCAGTGTGCACCTCAATCTTCTGGTCCAGTCTGCCCGCACCGATCGCCTCCGCGCCCTGTCGCAATGCATTGATGGGCCGCAGCATGCGGCGCGCGAGAAACAAGCTGGCAAGCACCGCAAATACGAGCCCACCCAGCAAAAGCAGGCCCGTGCGCTCGAGCGATTGATAAAGCGGCGCGAATGCCTCTTCAATGGGCTGCTCGACGAAGACATGCCACCCCAGTGTGTCGATACTTGCAAAGGCGGCAAGGACTTCACGCCCTTGCGGATCCCGCGCGATCGTGACTTGCTGGCGGCTACCACTCGCGCCGTCGATGGCCGCCTTCACCTGTGGCAGCGACGCGAGATCGGTCTTCTGCAGAACCTGGCTGATGTCGGGGTGTGCAATCAGGCGACCGCGCCCGTCCACGACGTAGGCAAGCCCTTTCTGCCCGATCTTGATGAGCGAGATCACGTCCCAGATGAACTTCAGGTTGACCTCGGCCACCGTCACGCCCGCCTCTTCGCTGATCCCCGGCATCGAGATCGTCATGTAGGGCTCGGTCTCCTTGCGAAAGTAGATCGGGCTGAAATAGGTCTTGCCGCCCTTGGCCACCGTGAACTTGGGGGCCGCCGAAAAGTCTTCGCCGCCCGCCACGGCATCCATACCCAGGCGCGACACGCGCAACTGCTCCCTGCCGCGCCGATCGAGTTGCGAGACATCGGTCACCGCGGGCACCTGGCGCAACAGCTTGAGATAGTCGAACCGGC
Organism: Burkholderiales bacterium; assembly: GCA_025361305.1. Classification (GTDB taxonomy): domain Bacteria; phylum Pseudomonadota; class Gammaproteobacteria; order Burkholderiales; family Burkholderiaceae_C; genus Ramlibacter. The sequence goes on along the minus strand of JANYAN010000120.1, from coordinate 3,886 downwards.
GCTGATCGGCATTGCCGGCGCCGGCCTGCGACAGGCGCACCCAGCCGATCTGGTGCTCGATCTCGTGCACATAGGCCTCGATCCGCGATGCCGCAGCCGCCGCCTTTTCGCGCTGCAAGTCGAGCAGCGCTGCCTTGCTTTCCTGGTACGTGAAGTAAACGCTGATGCCGCCGCTGGCCACCAGCGCAAGGGTCACCAGGGTCGTGAAATAGACTGCGTACTTGTAGAACAGCGACCGGCGCAAGCTCATTCGGTGGGTCCCGTCACTCAATGACCCTGGACGCGCGCATCGCCATTTCCTGGGGAATCGCGATGCCAAGAGCCTTGGCCGTCTTTGCGTTGATGACCAGGTCAAATGTCGTAGGTTGTTCGATCGGCAAGTCGGCAGGCTTGGCACCCTTCAGGATCTTGTCGACATAGACGGCTGCGCGCCGGAATCCCTCTTCGGCATTGGCGCCGTAGCTCATCAGACCTCCAGCTTCCGGATACGACGAGTTTTGGCTTATGGACGGCAGGCGCTGCTTGATTGACGATGCGGCAATCTGCTGGCGCCGGGCCGTCAAGAATGGGCCGGCCGCAAGGACGACAGCGCCGATGCGGTCACGCGCCATCGAAGCGAAGGCCCGTTCGACGTCTTCCGGCGTTCCAGCATTCATGACCGCAAGTCTTGCGCCTACCTGTTGCGCGGCAGCCTGCAGGTTCTTCACCATGGCAGGGTAGGTCGAGCTGCCGGGGTCAACCAGCACGGCGATCCGCGACAGACGGGGCGCGATGATGCGCAGGAGCTCCACGAGTTTGCCGCTGACGTCGAGGTTCGAATTGGACAACCCGGTGATATTACCGCCCGGGTGCGCCAGGCTGGCGACAAACCCGCTGCCTACCGGGTCGCCGGTGTTGGGAAACACGATTGGAATCGTGCTGGTCGCCTGCTGCGCCGCGCGGATCGCGGGACTGGTCGTCGCGACGATGACGTCCACGTTGAGTCGCACCAGTTCGGCGGCGTGCCCCGGGAGGCGATTGTAGTCACCATCCGCATAGCGCCATTCGATGGTGTAATCCTTTCCCTCCAGGTACCCAAGCTCCCGCATCCCGCGGGAAAAGGCACCGTAATTGTCGACCTCCATCGATTGCGGACGGTCACGCGGCGACAGGAAGCCGATTCTCACCACACGACCGCGCAACTGCGCGAATGTCAGAGCCGGCATTGCGATGGCGCCTGCACCGAACCCGAAGAGTGTCCGCCTGCGTGTTGTCATTTTTCTGGCTTGCCCTGACGGAGTTGGGATGTCGGCATGCTACTCGATCATCCCGTCGGCGCGCATCAGCAATTCCTGGGATAGCGTAAGTCCAAGCGCCTTCGCCGTCTTGCGATTGATCGCAAGATGGAGCTTTGTTGGCTGCTCGATCGGCAAGTCGCCAGGGTTGGCCCCCTTTAGTATCTTGTCCGCAAAAGTTGCGGCGCGCTTGCCAATGAGCGGACCGAACGCAAAGCAATGCTGCATTTCTCGTGGCGTGGCTGCATCCAGCAGCGCTCCGACACTTCCGAGAGCGTCGAAGTTTCGGCCAGCCATCTGGGCATGGGGTCTCACCCGCAGGTGCTGCGCATTGTCGTGAACCGGCTGGCACAGGCCGAAGGGCACTGGCGCCCCCTAAACCGCAGCGAGCGGCTGGGCCGGCACGGCTAGCGCGTGCCACAATTTCCGGCATGACCCCGATTCCCACTTATCGCGCGCTTCGCCTGACTTTCCTCTTGCTGTTGGCCGCGCCTGGCGCCGGCAGTGCAATTGCCGCCGACCTCGCCGCCGGTCCCATGGTGGGCGCAACCGACATGCACACCACGACCGTGTGGCTGCAAACCACCGCCCCGGCGCAAGCCGTACTGGAATACTGGCAGCAAGACCAGGGCCCGGCGCGCCTTCAACGCATGAACGTGCAGCTGAGCGCCACCAACGACAACGCCGCGCAAGTGCGCATCGATGGGCTCGCCCCCGGCACGCGCTATGCCTATCGCGTGCTGCTGGGCGGCAAGGCAGCCGGCCCGGTGCAGCATTTCCTCACCCAGACCCGTTGGCAGTGGCGCGACAAGATCGATCCGCCCGATTTCACGGCGTTGATGGGATCGTGCAACTACGTCAACGAGCCAGCGCGCGACCGCGACGGCACGCCCTATGGCGCCGATCACTTCATCTATGAGCGCATGGCCGCCAAGAAGCCCGACCTGATGCTCTGGCTGGGCGACAACTCCTATCTGCGCGAAGACGAATACACCAGCCCCGAAGGGATGAGCTACCGCTACCGGCAAGACCGGGCCCGCGCCGAGTTGCAACCGCTGCTGCGCATGGGCCAGCACGCAGCCATCTGGGACGACCATGATTTCGGGCCCGACGATTCGAACGGCTCTTTCGTGTTCAAGCAGCAGTCGATGGATCTGTTCAAGCGCTATTGGGCCAACGCCAGCTACGGCCTGCCCGAGCTGCCCGGCATCTTCGGCACCTTCAGCTATTCCGACGTCGATTTCTTCCTGACCGACAACCGCTGGTATCGCGACGACGACAAGCTCCAGACCGTTGCAGACAAGTCGATGTTCGGCGAGCGCCAGCTGCGCTGGCTGAAAAATGCGTTGCTGATGTCCACGGCGCCGTTCAAGGTGATCGTGGGCGGCAGCCAGTTTCTCAACGATGCCGCGCGCACCGAAGGTTGGGCCCATTTTCCGCGCGAGCGCCAGGATTTTCTTGACTGGCTCAAGGCCAACCGCATCGATGGCGTACTTTTCCTCAGTGGCGATCGGCACTTCACCGAGTTGGTGAAGCTGGAGCGTGAAGGCAGCTACCCGCTGCACGACCTGACCTGCTCACCCCTGACGGCCGGCCCGGCCCCCACGCGTGCAGAGCGCGACCGGCCCGGTCAGGTACCCGGCACACTGGTGTCGCAACGCAACTTCTGCAGCCTTGCCGTCGCCGGCACCAAGCAGAACCGCTCCATGACACTCAAGGCCTGGGACAACGAAGGCAGGGAACTGTGGTCGCAGCGCATCGACCAGATGCAGCTGCGCACGCCCGGAAATAGTGTGGGCAGGCCTTAGTCAGGCGCCCCAGACCACCACTCCGCTCCACGCCGTGGCCAGAACCACAATGCCAAAGGCGATGCGGTACCAGGCGAACGGCACGAAGTTGTGGGTGGAGATGTAGCGCAGCAGCCAGCGCACGCACAGCCAGGCACTGATGAACGAGAACAGCAGGCCGACGGCGAACAGGGGCAAATCGGCCATCGACAGCAAGGCACGCTCCTTGAACAGGCTGTATGCGCCCGCCCCCATCAGCGTGGGCATCGCCAGGAAGAATGAAAACTCGGTGGCTGCCTTGCGCGAAAGGCCGAACAGCATGCCGCCGATGATCGTGGCGCCGCTGCGGCTGGTGCCGGGGATCATGCCCAGGCACTGCGCGAAGCCGACCTTCAGCGCATCGGCCAGGCTCATGTCGTCCACCGATTCGATCCGTGCCGGGCCGGAGGTTGCGGGGCGCCGCTCCACCCACAGGATGATGAGTGCGCCCACGATGAACGCACCCGCCACGACCCCGGGATTGAACAGGTAAGCCTTGATGGTCTTGTATGCCAGCAGGCCGATCACCGCGGCCGGCAGAAAGCCGACAAACACGTTGAGCGCGAAGCGGCGGGCCTGCAGCTGCGTCGGCAACGCCACCAGGGTGTCGCGGATCTTTTGCCAATAGAAGATGACCACCGCCAGGATGGCGCCGGTCTGGATCGCGATTTCGAAAACCTTGGCCTTCTCGCCCTCGAAGCCCAGCAAGGAGCCGGTCAGTATCAGGTGCCCCGTGCTCGAGATCGGCAGGAACTCGGTCAGGCCCTCCACCACGCCCATGATGGC
>JANYAN010000112.1 GCA_025361305.1 Burkholderiales bacterium | reverse complement strand
GCAATAGCGCCCCGCAGCGCCAGGTGCCTCAGTCTTCCAGTTCGCCCTTGGCCATTTCAACGTCCAGCCGCTCCATGGCGTCGGCCGCTTTGCACTGGGCGGCCTGCTCATACAGCTTGGTCGCTTCCTTCATCTTCCGGTCGCCTTCGAGCATCACCATGCCGTTGGCATATTCGATCATCGCGATGGCCGAGCCCGGGTTGATCTTGAGCGCGTCCTGGAACAGTTTCAGGCCAGTGTCTTTCTTGGCGCCATAGGTCATCCCGCCGATCAGCGAGCCGACCTTGTCGATCACTTCGGCATGAAAGGCACCCAGCGCAACGTGCGCGTCGGCATGCTTGGGCTGCAGCTTGATCGCCCGCTCAAGCGCATCTTTCACCTTGCTGCCAAGGCCCTGGGCCAGTGCCTTGGCCACACTGATGCCCTGGCTGTATCGCCCCAGCGCGTACGCTTGCCAATACCAGGCGTTTGCATTCTTTCCGTCCTGCTCAGCCTGCGTCTGCGCCCGTTGCGCCACTTCCATGAACAGGTCCAGCTTGTTCCGTTCCTTCTTTTCCAGATAGTTGGCGTAGATGCAGGTGGCCTTGTTGGCCACGGTAACGCCGTCGCCGCCGGCCTTCATGCCCGTCTCTGCCGCCTTCTGGAACTCACCGCTGTGGAACAGGGCCCAGGCCTGCAGCACCGACATGTCGGTGGGAAGGGGCTCCGCGTCGCCCGCGTGCAGGTGGGCCCAGCCCTTGCGGACGCTGGCGGCGTCGAACTCATATTCGCCCAGGTGAGGGAACGCGGTCCACTTGGCCATGTCAGACTCCGCCGAGCCGCCTCGAGGAGGCTGAGGCCCGCTCGGGGGGCAGTGAACGTAGTGAACGTGGGGGCATGGTCTTTGTCTCCTTGATTTATTGTTCAGCTCGTGCCGTCGCCGCTGCCGCTATAGGCACCGACCAGGCCCAGCAGGTGCATGCGCTGATCCTGTTCAAGGTAGGGTACCAGCAGATTGAGCACATGGTGGGCTCCGCGCAGCAACGCCTGCTGCGCGCTTTCAGGCTCGAGCGCCCGGCGTGGGTCGCGCACGTATTCGAAGCTCAGCCAGTAGGTCAGCACCACAACCATACTGGTGGCAGTGGCCTCGACCTCGCGCGAATCGATGCGGACGGCACCGGATCGGCTCATTCCGTCCAGCAGCGCCCGCACGGCACGCGTCTTGTTCTTGAGCACCCACTGGAAATGGGTTTCCAGCCGCCGGTTCTTCGACAGCAGGTCGTTCAGGTCGCGATAGAGAAAGCGGTACTGCCAGATCAGCTCGAACAGCGAGTGCATGAAGAACCAGGCATCTTCGACATCGCGCACCCCGTCACTGGCGTTGAGCAGTTCGCTCAGGCTGCGTTCGTAACGGTCGAACAGCGAGTTGATGAGCTCATCCTTGGCCGGGTAGTGGTAGTAGAGATTGCCAGGGCTGATGTTCAACTCGGCAGAGATCAGCGTGGTCGAGACATTGGGCTCGCCAAAGCGGTTGAACAACTCCAGTGTCACCTCCAGGATTCGCTCGGCGGTGCGGCGCGGCGCCTTCTTGGCCATGGCGTCAGGTCGCTTGCCGCGTCGCGGGGGCCAGGGTGTAGCTGAGTTCGTCCATGACATCCTGAAGCGACGCGATAGCCTGTCCGATCCGCGCCGTCGGCCTGGGCGCCGGTATGAGATGGCGGCGTGGGTCTTCCAGCCGCTGCCGATTGAGCGTGATGCCATGGCGGCCCAGCCGCGAGGTGAGCGCCGTGCCGCTCGAACGCAGCATCGAGCGGGTCTGCTGGTAGGCATGCTCGGCCAGTTCACGCCGCCGGCTGTAGCTGAAAGTGTTGGCCTGGTACAGCTCCGGGTCGCGATGATCCGGTTCGATCAGCACGATGTCGGTATTGGGATAGGCCCGCTCGTACCGCTTCATGCCCAGTTCCACCCGAGAGTGGATCATCGAGCGAAAGGTCTGGCTGAGAACGGCCGGCAGGCCGCCATCGACGATGCGCGGAATGCGTCGCTTGTCCAGCGGCAGGCCCGGCTGAGAAGTGCGGGCGACGTGCGGCTCGGTCGAGTTGAAAGGAACCAGTGGATTCAGGCAAAGCATGAGGTCGACGCCGTCATCCAGCGCCACCGAGGCATGCAGCGTCTTCTTCAGGGCGCCATCGACGTAATAGTTGTCATCGATCTCGACCGGTGGGAAGAGGCCCGGCAAAGCCGAGCTGGCCTGCACGGCCCTGGAGATGGGGACATGATCCCAGCCCGGCCGCCCAAAGGGCGCCGCCTCGCCGGTGTCGAGGTCGGTCGCCACGATCGTCAGGCGCGTCTTCAGCTCACGGAAGTCGTTGCTGCGCCCCGGCCGGCCAAACACACGCGCCAGGCGTTCGTGGATTTCCGCGTTGGCGAAGATGCCCGTGGGCAGGCACGGGCCGAGCCGCTCGAGCGCATGAAGCGGTGACTTGCGCCTGCGCAGGACGTCCCATAGCGTCGACGCGGCCACGCCCGGCAGCATGATGGCGCGCCGCGCGTATTCGCTGTAGGCCGGCCTCATCAGCCACGACGGGTCGAATATTTCGGACGACTCACCGTCGCTTTCAATGAAGGAGGTGCACAACTCCCGCGGCGACATTCCATTGGCCAGGCCAGCGGCGATGAAGCCGCCGGCCGAGACGCCCACGTAGTGATGCAGCCGTGTCAGGTCGAGGCCGTTGAGCGACTCGTCCAGAGCGCACAGCGCGCCCACTTCGTAGATTGCGCCCAACGGGCCGCCGCCGGCCAGGGCCAGGGCAATTCTCGGGGCCGGGATGTTTCGGGATCTCATGATGGGGCAGTGTAGGGGCCCTCACTGGGCGTTCGTGTTGCGATGCAACAAACGTTGCCAAAAAAGAAAAGGCGCCGAGGCGCCTTTTTCAAGGGTTGCCCGCGATCACGCCGGCTTGCGTGCGGCTGGTCGTTTGGCGGCCGTCTTTCGCGTCGTGGCGGGGGCGCCATGCGGCGCTGCGGCGCCGGTCCTGGCGCTGAGCTTGGCGACGCTGCGATTGAGTTCATCAACACGTGCGATCAGCGCGTCGATGTCCTTGGCCGACGGCACACCCAGTTTGTTCAATGCCTTGGAGACGCGTTCCTCGAAGATGTTTTCCAGCTTGTCCCATTGGCCCGAAGCCTTGGAAGAAATGTCGGTGGCCATCGTGGCCATGCGGCTGGTGGCCTCGGAAATCTTTTCTTCGGCTGCCGCCTGGGTCTTGCGCTGGATCGACAGGCCCTCCTTGACCAGGGTCTCGAACACTTTGCCGCCTTCCTCCTGCGCCTTGGCGAAAGCGCCCAGTCCGGCAAGCCATATCTGGTTGGCCGACTCCTTGACGGTTGCTGACAGCTGGGCGCCGGTCTTCTTGTCGGCGCTGATCTTTTGCAGTTTCTTGACCACGGTGAACTCCTGGTTGCTGTTGAATGGTTGGCCCTGTTCCCTCTGGAGCACGGCGCTCACCGGCACTTTAAGCCCCACGCGTGCCGCCGATTAGACGCTGCCTCCTAAAGCGCTAGGTGGTGGCGCCTAGCCGCGCCACGGGTTTGTGCTGAATCATCGCGCCGGCGCTTTGGGCAAGAATGGCCCAAAGCAATTTCAATCTCCTGGAGGTCTTCATGCTGTACTTCGTCACTGGCGCAACCGGCTTTATCGGCAAGCGCCTGGTCAGGAAGCTTCTCGGGCGCAAGGGCGCGACAGTGCATTTCCTCATTCGCAAGGAAAGCGAAGGCAAGGTCGCGGCATTGCGCGAATACTGGGGCGTCAGCGCAGCGCGGGCAGTGCCGGTTTTCGGTGACCTCACGTCCCGACGCCTCGGTGTCGCGGCAGACGAAGTCAAGAGACTCAAGGGCCACATCGATCATTTCTACCATCTCGCCGCGGTCTATGACCTGGAAGCCGACGAGGAAAGCCAGGTGGCGGTGAATGTCGAAGGTACCCGCAATACGGTGGAATTTGCAAAGGCCGTCGACGCGGGACACTTCCATCACGTTTCCTCGATCGCGGCAGCGGGCCTCTACGAGGGGGTCTTCCGCGAAGACATGTTCGACGAAGCCGAGAACTACGAGCATCCCTATTTCATGACCAAGCACGAGAGCGAGAAGATCGTGCGCACCGAGTGCAAGGTGCCCTGGTCGGTCTACCGGCCGGCAATGGTGGTAGGCGACAGCGGCACCGGCGAGATGGACAAGATCGACGGGCCCTATTACTTCTTCAAACTGATCCAGCGCATGCGCCAGATCCTTCCGCCGTGGCTGCCCGCCATCGGCCTGGAGGGCGGGCGCATCAACATTGTGCCGGTCGACTACGTGGTCGACGCGCTGGACCACATCAGTCACAAGGCAGGTATCGCCAGGCGCTGTTACCACCTGGTTGACCCCTTGGGGTACCGGGTCGGCGACGTGCTGGACATTTTCAGCCGCGCGGCCCATGCGCCCAAGATGAACCTGTTCATCAATGCGGCCTTGCTCGGGTTCATCCCCAAGAGCGTGAAGAAAGGCCTGATGGCGGTGGCGCCCGTGCGGCGAATCCGCGCCGCTGTCATGAAAGATCTGGGCATTCCCGAAGACATGTTCACGTTCGTGAACTATCCCACTCGCTTCGACAGCCGCGATGCCGAGGCGGCGCTCAAGGGCTCGGGCATCGCGGTGCCCAACCTGAAGGACTACGCGTGGCGCCTGTGGGACTACTGGGAGCGGCACCTCGACCCGGATCTGCATATCGACCGGACGCTCAGGGGCACCGTGGGCGGCAAAGTAGTGCTGGTGACCGGTGGCTCCTCGGGCATCGGCCTGGCTGCGGCGCACAAGTTCGCGGACGCCGGCGCCATCACCGTCATCTGCGGCCGCGACCAGGACAAGCTCGACGAGGCCTGCAAGGAGGCCAGGTCGAAGGGCTACGAATTCATTGCCTACCCGGCCGACATTGCCGACATGACCGACTGCGATCGATTCACACAACTACTTCAGGAAAACCACGGCGGGGTGGATTTCCTCATCAACAACGCGGGTCGTTCAATCCGCCGCGCCATCGAGTCCAGTTACGACCGTTTCCACGACTACGAGCGCACCATGCAGCTGAACTATTTCGGCTGCCTGCGTGTCACGATGGGCCTCTTGCCCGGCATGGTGGCCAAGCACAAGGGCCATGTGGTGAACATCAGTTCGATCGGTGTCCTGACCAATGCACCGCGCTTTTCGGCCTACGTGGCATCCAAGGCCGCGCTGGACGCCTGGACACGTTGCGCGTCCAGTGAGTTCGCCGATCGGGGCATTACCTTCACCACCATCAACATGCCGCTGGTGCGAACGCCGATGATCGCGCCGACCAACATCTACAACAATGTGCCGACGCTGGCGCCAGAAGAAGCGGCAGACATGATTGCCCAAGCCTGCATCTTCAAGCCGGTGCGTGTGGCCACGCGCCTTGGCATTACCGGCCAGCTGCTGCACGCGCTGCTGCCGCGCGTGGCCCAGATCGCGATGAATACGAGTTTCCGCATGTTCCCCGACTCGTCCGCGGCCAAGGGCGACAAGAGCGGCAAGCCGAGCCTGTCGCCCGAAGCCATCGCGATGCAGCAGATGATGAGAGGCATTCATTTCTGATACTTTGCGGGACAGATCTTCAGCTCCGTCCCCAACTGACCAGTTTGCGATAATCGGCGCCTGCGCCGTCACGCTGCGGCGTCCTGCAAGAGGCTTTTCATGATCCTGGTGACTGGCGGCGCCGGCTTTATCGGCGCCAATTTCGTTCTCGACTGGCTGGCCCTCAGCGATGAACCCGTGGTCAATCTGGACAAGCTGACCTATGCGGGAAACCGCGAAAACCTGGCCTCGCTGGATGCCGATGCCAGGCACGTTTTTGTCCAGGGCGACATCGGTGACGGCGAGCTTGTTGCTGGCTTGCTGGCGCGCCACCAGCCGCGGGTGGTTGTCAACTTTGCGGCTGAATCCCATGTAGACCGTTCCATCCACGGTCCCGAAGCGTTCATCATGACCAATGTGGTCGGCAGCTTCCGGTTGCTCGAGGCGGTTCGCGTGTACTGGGCCGGCTTACCGTCGGACACCCGCGATGCGTTTCGCTTCTTGCACGTGTCCACCGACGAGGTGTATGGGTCCCTTGCTCCTGCCGCGCCTGCCTTCACCGAATCAAACCGGTACGAGCCGAACAGCCCCTATTCGGCCAGCAAGGCGGCCAGCGACCACCTGGTGCGCGCCTATCACCACACGTATGGCCTGCCGGTTGTCACCACGAACTGTTCGAACAACTATGGGCCGTACCACTTCCCTGAGAAGTTCATTCCCCTGCTGATCGTCAACGCGCTGGCCGGCAAGCGATTGCCGGTCTATGGGGACGGCTTGCAGGTCCGCGACTGGCTGTACGTGGGCGACCACTGCGCCGCGATCCGCCGCGCAATCGAGACTGGTCGGCCCGGCGAAACGTACAACGTCGGTGGCCGCAGCGAGAAGCCCAATATCGACGTCGTGCGCACGGTCTGCCACCTGCTGGACGAGTGGCAGCCGCGCCGCGACGGCCGCAGCTATCTGGAGCAGATCGAATACGTCAAGGACCGCCCGGGCCACGACCGTCGTTACGCCATCGATGCCAGCAAGCTCGAACGCGAATTGGGGTGGTGGCCGGCCGAGACGTTCGAGAGCGGCATCCGCAAGACGATTCGCTGGTACCTGGACCACGCCGACTGGGTTTCCCGGGTGCAGAGCGGCGCGTATCGCGACTGGGTGCACACGAACTACGCCGCGCGAGCCGCGTGAACTGCAGATGAAGATTCTGCTGTTCGGCAAGGCGGGGCAGGTTGGCTGGGAACTGCAGCGAAGCCTCGCGCCGCTCGGTACGCTGGTGGCGCTCGATGCGCGCAGCCCTGAACTGTGCGGCGATCTGACCGACCTGCCTGGGCTGGCGCGCACTGTAGCCCAAGTGGCTCCCGACGTGATCGTCAATGCGGCCGCCCACACGGCCGTCGACCGGGCCGAGTCCGAGCCGGACCTGGCCCGTGCGGTCAATGCACTTGGGCCCGGCGCCCTGGCCGAAGCCGCACAACGTGGCGGGGCACTGATGGTGCACTTTTCCACCGACTATGTCTTCGACGGAAGTGGCGACCGGCCCTGGACCGAGGACGACGCGCCGGCGCCGCTGAACGTGTATGGCCGCACCAAACTCGAGGGAGAGCAGCTGGTTGCCCGCAACTCCCCACGGCACCTCATCTTCCGTACCAGCTGGGTCTATTCGACCCGGGGCGCCAACTTTCCCAAGACCATGCTGCGCCTGGCCCGCGAGCGCGAGCAACTGGACGTGATCGATGACCAGGTGGGCGCTCCCACCGGCGCTGACCTGGTGGCCGACGTCACGGCCCACGCCATGCGCAGCGTCATGGGCAACCCTGCACTGGCTGGCCTCTACCACCTGGTGGCTGCCGGAGAAACTTCCTGGAACGGCTACGCCCGCTTTGTCCTCCGGCAGGCCCAGCAGGCCGCGGTGGCCCTGAAAGCCGGGCCCGACGCAGTTAGACCCGTGCCAAGCTCAGCCTTCCCGACTGCGGCCCGCCGGCCGCACAATTCGCGTCTGGACGCGTCACTGCTGCAACGACGTTTCGGTCTGCAGTTGCCGCACTGGCAAGCGGGCGTCGCCCGCATGCTCACCGAGATCCTCTGAATCATGACCCAGCGAAAAGGCATCATCCTGGCCGGCGGCTCCGGCACCCGCCTGCATCCGGCCACCCTGGTGGTCAGCAAGCAGCTGCTGCCCGTCTATGACAAGCCCATGGTGTATTACCCGCTGACCACGCTGATGCTTGCCGGAATTCGCGACATCCTGCTGATCAGCACTCCTCAGGACACGCCCCGCTTCGAGCAGTTGCTGGGCGACGGATCGCAGTGGGGTCTGAACTTGCGGTATGCCGTGCAGGCGGCCCCTGAAGGGCTGGCGCAGGCCTTCATCATCGGCGCCAGCTTCCTGGACGGGCACCCCAGTGCGCTGGTGCTGGGCGACAACATTTTTTACGGCCACGATTTTTTCAACGTGTTGCAGCGGGCCGATGCCCGGGCCTCGGGCGCCACCGTGTTTGCCTACCATGTGCAGGACCCGCATCGCTATGGCGTCGTCGCCTTCGACCCGGCCGGAACAGCCACCAGCATCGAAGAGAAACCGGCTGCGCCCAAGAGCAACTACGCCGTCACAGGCCTGTACTTCTACGACGACCAGGTGGTCGATATCGCGGCACAGGTGCGGCCCAGCGCCCGTGGCGAACTGGAGATCACGGCCGTGAACCAGGCATACCTCGACCGCGGCCACCTCAACGTCCAGATCCTTCAGCGCGGCTATGCCTGGCTGGATACAGGCACCCACGACAGCCTGATCGAGGCGGGGCAGTTCATCTCGACGCTCGAGCACCGCCAGGGCCTGAAGATCGCCTGTCCCGAGGAGATCGCGTGGCGCAGCGGCTTTATTACCGACCTGCAGCTCGAGCGGCTGGCACAGCCAATGTCCAAAAGTACCTACGGGCAATATCTGCTGCGCATCCTGACCGAAGATGCGCGAAGCGGGGGCGGTCAGTGAAGGTTCATGCCACGCGCCTGCCCGAGGTGATGCTGCTTGAGCCGAGGGTCTTTGGGGACGAACGTGGATTTTTTCTCGAAAGCTACAACCAGCAGTCATTCAACGAGGCCACGGGCCTGAGTCCGGTGTTTGTCCAGGACAACCATTCGAGCTCCGGCAAGGGTGTCCTGCGCGGATTGCACTACCAGATCCACCAGCCCCAGGGCAAGCTCGTCAGGGTCGTGCGGGGTGCTGCTTTCGATGTGGCTGTCGACATGCGCCGCAGCTCGCCGCGGTTTGGCCAATGGGTGGGTGCCGAGCTCTCCGAAGAGAACAAGCGGCAAATGTGGATTCCGGCCGGGTTTGCGCATGGCTTTCTCGCCATGGGCGGGCAGACCGAGTTTCTTTACAAGGCCACGGACTATTACGCGCCGCAGCATGAGCGTTGCCTGGCCTGGGATGACCCCGAAATCGGGATCGACTGGCCCCTGGCGAGCGTCGGTGAGCCGGCGGTCTCGGCCAAGGACCGCCTGGGTGTTCGCCTGCGCGACGCTCAGGTGTTCGCCTGACGCTGCAGGCCTTAACCATGCGGTCCAGTGTCCTGTAAGGCGGCGAAAGCTAGAATCTCAAGCTTTTCGAACACAAAACCGAGATTCCATCCCGTTGCTGTTTTTCCGGGAACCCCGAGCCGGACAGCAACGTTTATACATGCGCGTTCTGCACGTCTACAAGTCCTACTATCCCGATAGCTTCGGCGGGATAGAGCAGGTCATATTCCAATTGGCGCGCGGCCTGACGGCGTTGGGTGCCGAAAACCGAATCGTGACGCTAAGCCCGCAGGCGGTGCCACCAGTGTTACACCGGCCAGAGGGCGAGGTCATCCGGTTCAAGACGACGGCGCAGATTGCCTCCAATCCGGTCGCTCTGTCCGCCTTGCGCGGTTACCGCGAACAGGTCGAGTGGGCCGATGTGGTTCACTACCAGTTTCCCTGGCCATTTGCCGACGTCATGCACCTGATGTGCGGCGGCGATACACCCAGCGTCGTGACCTACCAGTCGGACATCGTGCGGCAAAAGCACCTATTGCGGGCTTATCGACCGCTAATGCGGCGCTTTCTCGGTTCTATGGATGCGGTTGTTGCCACCTCGCCCAACTATCTTGCCACCAGCCCGGTACTGGCCGGCGTGGGGCGCAAGGTCGATATCATTCCCAATGGCATCGACGAGCGGGCACTGCCCGCCCTGGATCCGCGCATCGTCGCGCAGTGGCGTGAGCGCGTGGGGCAGGGGTTTTTCCTTTTTGTGGGGGTGCTGCGGTACTACAAGGGGATTCATATCCTGCTTCAGGCGGCCCGTAACGTCAGCAAGACAGTGGTCATTGCCGGGGCGGGCCCCGAGATGCAAGCCTTGCAGACTCTGGCCCGCAAGCTGGGGCTGGGCCATGTGCACTTTGCAGGAGAGGTGAGCGAAAGGGATAAAGTGGCGCTTTACTCCCTGGCCGACGTATTCGTGTTTCCCTCCAACCTGCGCTCCGAGGCCTTTGGCATGTCGCTTGCCGAGGCGGCCATGTTCGGCAGGCCCATGATCAGCTGCGAGATTGGAACTGGAACCAGTTTCATCAACCTTGACGGTGTGACCGGCTGGACAATCCCGCCTGACAATCCCCAGGCGTTGGCTGCAGCGATGAAGAGGTTCGTCGACGACCCGTCCAGTGTGGCCCGGATGGGGGCGATGGCGCGCGAGCGCTTTCAGGCTCTCTTTACGGGCGCCAGGATGGCAAACGCGTACATGGAGATCTATCAACGTCTGGTTGCTCCAAAGACTGCCACCGCCGACACGATGCGGCAAAATGCAGCGCCGGCCTGAGGCCCCATGAGTAGCTCCCCCATGCCCGTTCCTACGATTGTCCCGGTCATCCTGTCTGGCGGCGCCGGTGCCCGGCTCTGGCCGGTGTCGCGCGAGGGCCATCCAAAGCCGTTCATCGAGCTGCCGGACGGCCAGACCCTGCTGAACAAGACATTGCGGCGCGCAGCAGCGGTGGCTTCAGCCCAGCGGCTTTTGCTGGTTACCAATCGTGACTACTACTTCATCTCCAAGGACGAGGTCAATCGGGCCTTCGGCGCATCGCAGCGCCCCGTGACCGACTACCTGCTGGAGCCGTTCGGCCGCAACACCGCCGCTGCCATTGCCGCGGCGGCGCATTGGGTGGTGGCCAACGTCTCACCCGACGCGCTGATGCTGGTGCTGCCTGCAGATCACCTGATTACCCCCCCAGAAGAGTTCGCACGCGACGTACAGGCCGCTGCCAGTCTGGCGCGGGAGGGAAAGATGGTGACTTTCGGCGTGCCGCCCACCCGGCCGGAAACCGGTTATGGCTACATTGAATGCGGCCAGCCTTTTGGCCAGACGCGGGCCAAGGTGGTCAAGCGGTTCGTCGAGAAACCCAGCCTGGCCACGGCCCAGGAATACACCCGCAACCCCGACTTTCTCTGGAACAGCGGCATGTTCTGCATGCAGGCAAGCACGCTGCTGGCCGAGCTGCAAAAGCACAAACCAGACCTGGCCGATGCGGTCAGCCGGACTTGGGAGGCGGTCGCCCACACGGATGAGTCGGGGCGCCTGGTGGAACTGCCTGCGCAGGAATTCGCCCAGGTCGAGGACATTTCCATCGACTATGCCGTCATGGAGCATAGCGACCAGCTGGTCGTGCTGCCGATAGCGGCTTCCTGGAACGACATCGGCTCTTGGAACGCGGTGGCCGCGCTGTCGCCAGCCGATGCCAGCGGAAACCGCGTCCGCGGTGACGCAGTCCTGATCGACTGCACCGACTGCTACGTGCATGCAGACGAACGCATCATCGCTACGCTCGGCGTGGCCGGCCTGATGGTCATCGACACCCCCGACGCGCTGCTCGTGGCGTCCATGGACCGCGACCAGCAGGTCAGGGAAATCGTCGCCCAGCTCAAGCAGCGGGGCCACGAAAGCTACCGGACGCACCGCACCGTGATCAGACCGTGGGGCACCTACACCGTGCTGGAAGAGGGCGAAGGCTACAAGATCAAGCGCATCGAGGTCAAGCCGCAAGGCGCCCTTTCGCTTCAGATGCATCATCACCGCAGCGAGCACTGGATCGTCGTCAGCGGAACCGCCAAGGTGGCATGCAACGACCGCGATTTCCTGGTGATGACCAACGAATCCACCTACATCCCGGCCGGACACAAGCACCGGGTGGAAAACCCCGGCGTGGTCGATCTGGTCATGATCGAGGTCCAGAGCGGCGACTACCTGGGCGAAGACGACATCGTGCGGTTCAGCGATATCTATGGCCGCACCTGAGCGGGTCGCCGCGACCGAGGGCTTCTGTGGGCGCGCATCGGCCCGCGCCGGGGCATGAAGAGGTTGCTCGTTACCGGGCTGTCCGGTTTCGTCGGGACTGCGCTCAGGGCTTCGCTGAGCCGGTCCGGCGCATCGTCCGGGCTGGCCTTGTGCGATACGCCACACGAGTACGATCTGCGTGATGCTGCGGCCGTAGCCGAAGTGGTCTGCGAGCACTCGCCAGATCTGGTCATCCACCTGGCCGCACAGAGCCACGTGGTCGCGTCGCTCGAAGACCCGGCGACCACGCTGCAGATCAACACGGTCGGCACGGCGAATCTTCTCAAGGCCCTGACTGACAACGGTTTTTCGGGGCGGATGTTGTATGTCAGCAGTGCCGATATCTACGGTTCGGTGGCCGAGGCGCACCTTCCCGTGCCGGAGACCCATGTGGCCGCACCTCGCAACCCGTACGCCGTGAGCAAGTTGGCGGCCGAATTGCTGTGCGTGCAGTGGGCCCGAACCTACGGGTTGCAAGTCGTGATTGCGCGGCCGTTCAACCATACCGGAGCCGGGCAGCGGCCCGAATTTGCGCCGCCCGGCTTCGCGCGCGACGTCGTCGCGATCGCCAAGGGGTTGCAGCCTGCCCGCATCCTGGTGGGCGACTTGGACGTGACGCGCGACTTCCTGGA
>JANYAN010000074.1 GCA_025361305.1 Burkholderiales bacterium | reverse complement strand
CTTGGCCAGGGCGACGAACTCCTGCACCGTGTTGACGCCAAGCTGGGGCGAGACCACCAGCACCTGGCGGGTGGTCTGGATCACGCCCAGGTAGGTGAACGACTTGATCACGTCGTAGCCGATGTTCTTGATCAGATGGGGTGCCGAGGTCATGGAGGTGGTGGTTCCCATGCCGATGGTGTAGCCGTCCGGCGCCGCGCGCGCCACGGCGGCCATGCCCAGCGTGCCGGAGGCGCCCAGCTTGACGTCGACGATCACGTTGCTGTTGAGCAGTTTGCCCATGTGCTGCGCGATCAACCGTGCCAGCGTATCCACTGCGCCCCCGAAGGGGCAGACGATCGTCACGGGCCGGTCGGGCCAACTGCCCTGGGCCATGGCAAAGCGGGGCAGGGCGCTCAGGCCCAGTGCGCTGCCGGCCATCGTGGCCAGCCGAATCGACGCGTTGCGGCGAGAAATGTTTCTCGGTTGGTTCATGGTGTTACAGGTCCAATTGTTTGGCGATCACGTTTCTCTGGATTTCACTGCTGCCCCCGCCGATCGGGCCGACGCGGGAATCGCGGAAGAACATCTGCATGTCGTATTCCATCGAATAGCCTGCCCCTCCCAGCACCTGCAGGCCGATGTCGGCGCAGCGGAAATTGTTTTCGGTGCAGACAATTTTCGCAATCGATGTCTCGGTCACCGCGGGCAGCCCGGCATCGAGCAGTTCGGCGACGCGATAGACCGACTGGCGGGCTGTCTCCGCCATGATCAGCATGTCCACCAGTTTGTGCTGGATCACCTGGAATTCCGATATCGGCTGGCCGAACTGGATGCGTTGCCTGGCATAGTCGCGCGCGTATTCGGTGATCTTGAAGCAGTGGCCGGCCGATATGGCGGCCAGTCCCATGCGTTCCAGGCCCAGGCACTTCATGATGTTCTTCCAGGCTTCACTTTCGCCGCCGATCAGGTTGCCGGCGGGCACTCGCACGTTGTCGAAGAAGACCTCGTTGGCATGGGTGGTTCGGCGGCCCAGCATGGCCAGCGGCCGGATGGTGACGCCGGGTGACCGGGCGTCCACCAGCAAAGTGCTGATACCGCGGTGGCGGGCGGTTGGATCGGTCTTGACGATGGCGACCAGGTAGTCCGCCACGTGGGCGCAGGTGATCCAGACCTTGTTGCCGTTCAGCACGAATTCATTGCCTTCGCGCACGGCGGTGGTCTTGATGCCGGCCACGTCGGAGCCGGTGCCGGGCTCGGACATCGCCAGTGCCAGCTTCACCTGGCCCGAGATGATCCTGGGCACGATCGTCTTCTTGAGTTCGGCTGAGCCGAACTTGGCCACGTGCATGCCGGCATAGATGGCCGTGGTGGTCACGGCCTGGGCGATGCCGGTGTAGTAGTACCCCAGTGTCTCCAGAAATACCGCAATATCCTTGTGCGAGCCGCCCATGCCGCCCAGTTCTTCCGGATAGAAGATGCCCAGGTAGCCGGCTTCGGCCAGTGCGTTGTAGGCTTCGTGCGGAAACTCGCGCGCCTCGTCCATCTTGCGCACGTTCTCCCACGGCAGGTGCCGCGAAAGCAGGTCCAGCACGCCGTCCCGCATCATGCGTTGCTCTTCGGAAAGGCCCGCGGTGTTCATCAGTGTCATGGTTGTTTTCCTGTCAAGACGGCGGCGCCGGCCCGTGTCAGCACCATGGTGGTCATCAGTCCGGTCTGTACGACTTCGCCGCGCTGGTTGATCAGCTCCATGCGCCGCACCAGCACGCCCCGATCGGCTTTGGTCGTGGGGCGGGCCGAAACCACCGTGGCGCGCAGGTGCACGGTGTCGTTGAACAGGATGGGCTTGAGGAATCGCCATTCGTCCACGCCTAGCGCAGCGATCGCGGTGCCATCCAGATAGCCCAGCCCGGCGCTCAGGCCGGTGGCCACCGACAGGCCCAGCGCGCCGTGCGCGATGCGCTGGCCGATGGGCGATCTGGCACTGTGCTCGGCGTCGGTGTGCATGGGGTTTACATCGCCCGAAACCCAGGAGAAGGTCACGACGTCCGTTTCGGTGATGGTCCTGGCCCGGCTTTCGTCGACCTGGCCCACTTCAAAATCTTCGATGCACTTTCCTCGCATGGATGGTTCCTCGGTTGTGTGTGGTCAGTGGTGCCGCATCTGCCATGGGATCCTCGTTGACGCGGAGGGATAGCCCTAGTATAATGGTCTTACCAATGAAACACAAGGCCAAGGAAACCCCCATGCTCGACCGCGAACAGCTTGAAGCCGAACTGCCCCTGCACCAGCCGCGGCCGGCCGGCGCGCCCAATGCGCTCGAAGGCATCCGGGTGGTCGATTTCACCCATTTCATTGCAGGGCCATTTGCCACCACCATCATGGCCGAAATGGGCGCCGACGTGATCAAGGTCGAATCGCCCGGTCGCGGCGACGAGTTCCGCCACTATCCACCCGTGCACCCGGACATGTATGCCCAGGGTGCGCCCCACATGTGGACCAACCGCAACAAGCGCAGCGTGGCCCTGAACATGAAGACGCCCGAAGGCCTGGCGGTGGTGCGCGAGCTGATCGCCCATGCCGATGTGGTGGTGGAAAACTTTTCCACCGGCGTGATGGACCGCTTCGGGCTGGACTACCAGAGCTGCAAGAAAATCAACCCGAAGATCATCTACTGCTCGGTCTCGGCCTATGGGCGCGAGGGCGAGTTTGCCGACCGGCTGGGGTTCGACCCGATCGCGCAGGCCGAGAGCGGCTTCATCTCCATGAACGGCTACGCCGACCGCCAGGGCGTGCGCACCCTGTCGCCGGTGGTGGACATCAGCACGGCCATGATGGCCTGCAACGCCATCCTGGGCGCACTGATTGCGCGCGGCCGCACCGGCGAGGGCCAGTCGATCGAGGTGGCGCTCTTCGACAACGCCGTGCTGATGACGGGCTACGCCAGCATGCAGCACCTGTTCTCGGGCGTTGATCCGCAGCGGCACGGCAACACCAGCCCGGATACCTGTCCTTCGGGCGTTTTCGAGGCCAAGGACAAGCCGTTCTATATCAACTGCGGCAATGACAAGATCTTCCATCGGCTGGCCGAGCAGGTGCTCGAGCGCCCCGACCTGGCCAATGACCCGGTGCTGTCCGACCGCAATGGCCGCATCTCGCGACGGGCCGAATTGTTCCAGTTGCTCGAGGAGGCCTTTGCCCAGCAGCCCTGGGCGTACTGGCAGCCGCGCATGCGGGCCGCGTCCGTCCCCTGCGGTGAGGTGCGTACCGTCGGTGAGGCGCTGCGCTCGAAAGAGGCGAAGGCACGCGGTCTTCTCACACGCATCCCGCATCCGGTGGTGGGCTGGATGCCCAACATCGCAATGCCGTTCCGCTTTTCAGGTACGCCGGTGGTCGACCCGGTTGTCGCGCCCTCGGTCGGCCAGCACACCCAGGAAGTGCTGGCCGAAGTGCTTCACTACGACGCGGCGCGGATGGCTGATCTGAAAGCCAGCGGCGCGCTTAGCGGCACACCGCCGAAGGCGGCTCATGCGCCAGCGGAGCCTGCCGTCGCATAGGGCAGCCGCCAGTGGCGGAAAGAATACGGGGACAAGGACGCAGCGGACGCAAAGGTTCCGCAAAAGACGCAAAAAAACATCCAAATCAAATTGAGGTGGATACAAGATTCATTTGAATTATTTCTGAATTCTTTTGCGACTTTTGCGTATCTCTGCGTTCTCTGCGTCCTTGTCCCCGCATTTCCCCCAATCAAACAATCATCGAAGCCAGTTCCAGTTGCTTGAAGCGCTTGGTGATCCGTTCGACGAACTGAAGCGTCACGTGTGAAAGTGCGCGGTGCGAAGGCACCAGGATGCCGACCTCGATCTTGTTGATCACCGG